>CADBNJ010000196.1 GCA_902795955.1 Oscillospiraceae bacterium | reverse complement strand
CTTTACGGGTTTGTGCAAACACCGCTCTTGTTAAACTTGTAATTCTTGCCGTCGATCACTCTGGTGGTGTTGCTGAGCATAGGTCCGTGAGAATCGAAATAATACCATTTACCGCCTATCTTCTTCCAGCCTAATGTGCATACGCCGCCCTTCTTCATATAAAACCAATACGTATCACCATGCCATTTAAGAGAGACCCATCCCGTCTTCGTTACGAGGCTTCCGTTACCGTTGAAAGCATAGACCTTACCGTCATCACACTGAGCTGTCGGTACATCTACCATCCTGCCGATACCATAGTATTCTGCGTAATAGCCAACGTCATAAAAGAAATACCACTTGCCGTCTATCTTCTTCCAGCCTGTAGTGCAGACTCCGCCGGACTTAAGATAGAACCATGCGTATCTGTCAGGAGTAGAAGAATCCTTTACCTTAGCCCATCCCTTTTTTGTAACCATCGCACCGCTGCTGCCGAGGAGATATGCCTTCCCCCCTGTCATTACAGATTCATTCGCGATCATACTGCCGGTGTCGGAGAAGAAATACCACTTCTTATCGATCTGCTTCCAACCGGTTACCTTCTTACCATTCTCATAGAAGTACCAGTAAGAACCTGACTGCTTCCAGCCGTCCTTCTGCGCAGCAAATACCATTGCCGGGATCATGCTTACCATCATAATGACAGTAAGGATCATCGCAGAGATCTTCTTTACCCTCATCATAATTGATCCTCCTTGTTATTCTTGGGAACATACAAGGATAAATATATCAAATATCGGGGATTATAACAATTGCAAAAACGACGAAAACCCAATGTCACTAAGCTAAGGACGATCCTTTGTATGAGACGGTTGCAGTACCAAACTCTGCTCCCCTGCCCCACAACAAAAATCCGCCCGCATCACTGCAGGCGGCCGGCAATACCAAATATTGTTCACGACTCAATCATGATCTATTGTCGTATCGATCTCCTTGAGATTCATCTGAACACGTGCAACGCAGTCGCTCATCGTGTTGTTAACATTCTCGAGAAGGCTCTTAACATAGAGGTGAGCATTGCGGCGGAGCTCCTCTGCCTGTGCTTCCGCATTGGCAATGATGTTCGCAGCCTCTTCCCTGGCTCCCCTTGTGATCTCGTGATCATTGACCTTCATGGCATACATTCTGTTGGCGTCATCAAGTATCTTCTTGTTCTTCTCACGGGCCGTGTTGATGATATCCTGTGCTCTTGCAACGATATCGTTAGCCTGTGCGACTGAAGGAGGAAGCTGATTTCTCAATGCTTCGAGCGAGTTGATCGTCTCTGCTCTCTCAATAGAACACTTGTCGGAGAAAGGTACGCTTGAAGCATCCTTTACCGTATCGATGAGAAAATCAATGTGCTTGATGGGATCATAACGTCCCTGACTGCCGCCGTTTTCCATTTGTTTAAACCCTGCCTTTCATTAACTTGTCTTTTACTGTGTCAACTATCTCAGAAGGAACCATCTTGGAGATGTCTCCGCCATAGTGTCCCACTTCCTTAACTATGCTCGAACTGATGAGAGACATATCGTCTCTGCAGGGCAGGAGCAAACAGTCATACTCAGGACAGAGGAGCCTGTTCGCCAATGCCAGTTCTGCTTCATATCGGAAATCCGACTCGGACCTGATACCCCTCACTACCGCACAGCAGCCAAGCTGCCTGTAGAGATCTACCAGAAGTCCGGTGGAACTGATCACTTCTATATTATCATAATTTGTCAAAGAACGCTTGACAAGTTCTTCTCTCTCTTCAAGCGTAAAGACAGTCTTCTTCGCGGAATTCTCCATTACAGCCACATAGAGCTTATCACATACCTTCGCGGCACGCCTTGCTATGTCACGGTGACCTCTCGTGAACGGGTCAAAACTTCCCGGAAATAAAAGAACCTTCAATCCTTGGACCTCCAATTGTCATTCCTTACAGAAAAATGTTATCACTGTAAGCCCGTAACTACAAGAACGAACCGCTTTCAAACCGCTCATTTTGGACACATCGAAATCAACATCCGACGCGTGTTCGCACATGAGCATGCCGTCATCCCCGAGAAGACCGTATTGAATGACTTTGCCTATCGCGCGTATTGCCGCCTCCTCAGCCATCCTGTACGGCGGATCCATATATATCAGATCGAACTTCCGGCCTTCTTCGCCGAGCATATCCAAGGCCTTGTCGTATGGCGCCCTTATTATCCTGAACGAATCATCCTTATCTGCTCTGATCTTCCCGAGATTACGCTTGATCACAGATATCTGTTCGCCGCCTTTGTCGACAAGAACGGCGGACTCCGCACCGCGGCTTACGGCTTCGATACCTATCTGTCCGCTGCCGGCAAAAAGGTCAAGGAACTGCGCGTCCGGGACCCTATGCTGGATTATCGAGAACAGCGATTCCTTCACCTTGTCAGTCGTCGGTCTCGTCATGTCCCCCTTGGGAGCGAAGAGAACTGTGCCTCTGTATTTACCGGTCACTACTCTCGGCATGTCATATACCTCCCAGGTGCGAACCGAATCTCAGTTCGAACAGCGTCTTAACGGCAGATGTGATCCGTTCCTTCTCTTCAGGTTCAGCATTGGCTATCGCATCATTTGCAAACTCCAAAGCCTCTTTGACAAGCGGCAGATCCGTGTACAGATTGGCAGCCCTGAGCGACGGGATACCATGCTGTCTCGTTCCGAAGAAGTCACCCGGTCCGCGGAGCTTCAGATCGGCTTCCGCGAGCTCGAATCCGTCGGTAGATTCACACATCATCTTCATCCTCTGCAATGCCACCTCTGACCTGCTCTCAGATACAAGTATGCAGTAGGCATCCTTATCAGACCGCCCAACACGTCCCCTGAGCTGATGGAGCGTCGACAGTCCGAATCTGTCAGCATCCATTATCACTATCAGATTGGCATTGGGATTATCAACACCGACCTCGATTACCGTTGTTGATACAAGTATCTTTATCTCACCTGAAGAGAACTGCTCCATGACGGCGAGTTTCTTCTTCTCGGGCAGTGCACCGTACATTATCTCGCATTTGTACTGCGGTGTTATCCCCTTGGAATCCAGCAGCTTCTTCATCTCTTTGACGCTTATGATATTGCCGCCTTCGGACATTCCGATCATGTTATCATCGTAGATCTCGTCCTCATCCTCATCGACTTTGGCACAGACGATGTACACCTGTTCTCCTGCCTTGAGCTTAGCACGTATCGCACCGTATATTGCCTCGTCATCCTTTGACGGGAGAAAGTGAGTCGACACCGGCTTGCGGCCTGCAGGCTTCTGCCTGATTATCGAAGTCTGCATGTCTGAATAAATGACCATCGCCAGAGTCCTGGGGATCGGGGTAGCCGTCATAACGAGATTGTGTACGGAATGAGTATCAGAGGACAGCAGAAGCTTCTCCCGCTGCCTTACGCCGAATCTGTGCTGCTCATCCGCTATTACAAGTGCGAGATTGCCGAATCTGACATCGTCCGTGAGCAGAGCGTGGGTGCCGATCACGACCTGAGCTTCGCCGCTCTGTATCGCCTCTTTGACGGCCTTCTTCTCTGATGCCTTTGTCTTGCCGAGAAGGAGTGATACTCCGATCCCGCTTCCGCTCAGCATTGCCGTTGCCGTATCATAGTGCTGCTTGGCAAGTACAGAAGTGGGCGCCAGAAGGACCGACTGCCTGCCCATGAGCGCAGTCATCGCCATGGATAATACGGCTACTGCCGTCTTGCCGGAGCCTACGTCTCCCTGAACGAGCCTGTTCATCGGCATGTCACTCATAAGGTCCTTCTGTATCTCTGCTATCGCCTGACGCTGGTCTCCGGTAAGTGAGAAGCCCAGGTTGCCAAGAACCCTTTTCCAGCGCTTCTGAACATCGGGAGATATGTTATGAGGAACCACGACCGGCGCCTTGACCGTATCTGAATGATCCTTCTGCATCGCCATTCCGATACCGAGGAGGATCAGCTCCTCATATGCCATCCTTATCCTGCCCCGCTCCGCATCCTCGGGTGAAGACGGAAAGTGAACAAGTCTCAGAGCTTCCTTCGGACTGACGAGGTCATGCTTTCGGGCAAGCGCGGAAGGAATAACATCGGGGATCTGATCGCCGCACAGCTCAAGCGCCGTCCTGATCCACTTGGACAGATCCCTTGAATATACGCCGGCAGTCTGGTGATAAACAGGCTTGATGAGTGATTCCTCATCGACCTTGGATATGTGTTCGATATACGGATTTACGAGCGTCGGACGCCCGTTATAGTACTGTATCTTCCCGTGGACGAAGACCTCATCGCCCCTTGCGAACTTACCCGTAATGTAAGGGGCATTGAAGAAAGTCACTCTTATCCTTGCCTTGTCGTCTTCGAGAAAGAATGACACATTGCGTGTCCTGCTCCTGGGATTCATCTGCGGAGATGTCGCCACATAGGCGTTGAAGGAACACTCCTCCCCGTCACCGCACACTGCGAAATGCTTCCCGAGCCTCCAGTCCTCATATCTCCGGGGCAGATAATAGATCAGGTCAAATACGGTCCTTATCTCAAGGACTTCCAGCTTCTCCGCCTTTTTGGGACCTATCCCGTAGAGCTCCGATACAAGTGAATCAAGAGTGACTTTTGCCATATGAGTTACACTCTCTTCCTGCAGATACCGGCGAGCGGACATGATGAGCAGTCAGGGCTGCCTGCCTTGCAGTAAGTCCTTCCAAGTTCGACAGCCAGGTGGCCGAATGCTATCTTATCTTCGTCTCTGATGACCTTGTCAAGGTCCGTAAGCACCTTGTCGGGATCAGTATTATCCGTAAGTCCCACGCGGTACGCGACGCGCTTACAGTGCGTGTCAACGACGATGGCCGGTATATTGTAGACTTCACCGACTATGAGGTTGGCGATCTTCCTGCCAACGCCTTTGCACTCCATAAGGCTCCCGACGTCGTCAGGGACCCTGCCGCTCCATTTGCCGCAGTAGCGCGATGCAAAATCCATGACTGCCGCCGTCTTGGACTTTGTAAGACCGCACGGCCTTATAATACCCGCCACTTCATCCTCATCCGCATCCTTCAGATCGTTCATGGAAGGAAATCTCGCGAACAGTTCAGCAGCGGTTATGTTGACTCTCTTATCCGTGCACTGGGCCGACAGAATACCTCTTATGGCGAGCCGCTCTGGGAGGTCGTAATCAAGCGAACAGCAGGCATCCGGGAAAGCCTGCCTGAGCGCTCTTACCGTATCATCAGCCCTCTGCTGTCTGCTTATCCGGGTCATCCTTCACCCTTGGGAGGCATCCCGAAAGCAAAATCGAATCTCGCGCCGCCCAATTCCCCGCTCTCCGAACATGTGATGGTCTGGCCGTGAGCAGCAAGGATCTGCTTGCAGATGTACAGACCGAGGCCGAATCCCTCCACCTTACGTGAAGCATCAGCCTTATAGAAACTCTCGAATATCCTCTTACGCTTGCTCTCCTCGATACCCGGACCTGAATCCTCTATGGTAACGCTTATGATACCCTCACGCGGCTTGCCGTCCGTAGAGACCTTGATAACGCCGCCGTGAGGCGTGAACTTGATGGAATTCGAGATGATATTCACAAGGACCCTGCAAAGCTGTTCAGCGTCGCCGTAAGCAATGTTGTCAGGACCCGGATCAAGTGAAGTAAGTATCTTGATGTTCTTCTCCCGGAGCTGGCTCTCCAGGTTGTCTACGATATCTCTTATCATGTCAGTCGTATTGAAAGCCTCTACAAGCTCGGGATTAAGGTGTGCCAGTGACGAGGCTTCGGTCATCGATACAACGAGCCTTCTGATCCTGTCAGTCTCCTGCTTGATCAACGTAAGATATTTGTCCCGTCCGTTCGGCGGGATGGTTCCGTCGAGCATTGCAGTGACAAATCCGTTGATAGATGTAAGAGGTGTCCTTATGTCATGTGCGATACTCGATATGAACAGCTCTCTGTCCTTCTCCTGATTCTCCAGTGATTCGATCATGTTATTGACCGTCGCACCCATCTGCGAGAACTCCGATGTGATATTCAGTCCGACACTGTCATCATCGCTTGCGTATTTTGGGCTGACGCGCGCCTTGAGATCGCCGTCCGCGACTTTGGATATGACTTCCGATATCTCCTTCACGGGCTCCAGTGACAGCCACACGAAAGCAACATAGAGCGATATTGCGATAAGCATAGCGATGATCGCCGGCAGAAGTATTACGCTTAGGTATTCCGTCTTGACTTCCGACGTCTCAGCCGTCTTCTTGACTACGCAAGAATACTGTGTCCCCGGTATCCTTATGCACCTTATTGATGTTACGAATCCGGTCTCACTGTCGTCTGCCGAGGCCATGCTTCCGTCCTGAGCCTGGACGATGAGCTTCTGTACATTCTCATCGGAGATATAATACCTTCCGTTCTCTCTCTTCTCCGCCCTTATCTGGTCTTTGCCGTCGCCGATCTTCTGATTGCGGCACAGTATAAGACCTGTATCATCCACGACATAGATGGATCCCGACCTTCTGTATATCTCCGAATCAATGAACTTCAGCAGGAGATTCGATACCTGAAAATCCCGTGATCCGTCGTCATCCATCGTAAATACAAAAGGCTCATTCCCCGAGATATTCATGCAGTCGGACACGATATCCATGGTCATAAGCTCTGTATCACTCTTGTTGGAGATGATCAGATTATTGTGCATGTTCTCATATGACAGGAACAGCATTACGGCAAACACTATTACGGTAGTGAATACAAGAAACGATATAATGAATACCGCAAAATTAGTGGATACCTTCTTGCCGGAGCTCATAGATACGCTCCTTACTTAGTCTCGAACTTGTAGCCCTTGCTCCAAATGGTCCTGATCGCCCAGGACTGGCTCTGATCCGGCTTCTCGATCTTCTCTCTTATTCTCTTGATATGAACATCGACAGTTCTGGACTCTCCATAGAACTCATAGCCCCATACATTCTCGAGGAGCTGCTCTCTCGTAAATACCCTGTCAGGATTGGATGCCAGGAAGAAGAGAAGCTCAAGCTCCTTGGGAGGCATATAGATCTCCTCACCGTCAACCGTAACGACATATCTTGCCTTATCGACAACAAAACCGGGATAGGATACTATCTCCTTGCTCTTATTCTCTTCCTCTGTCTGTTCCTGGGGAACCGACTTGCGGTCCGTTCTTCTGAGGACTGCCTTGACTCTCGCCAGCAATTCCTTGGGTTCGAACGGCTTGGGCACATAATCATCCGCACCAAGCTCAAGACCTATGATCTTATCAAGGGTATCGGTTCTTGCAGTAAGCATGATGATCGGTACATCAGAACTCTTCCTGATCTCACGGCAGATGTCATTGCCGTCCATACCGGGCAGCATGAGGTCGAGGATGATTATATCGGGATTGAAAGTCTCAAAAGCCGCCACAGCCTTATCTCCCTGCATGCAAGTCGATACCTGATAGCCTTCCTTCTCGAAATACATCTTCTGCACTTCAATGATGCTCTGATCGTCATCTACCAAAAGAACACGCTTTGCTGCCATTTAACTCACCATCCCTGTTAATTATTCTTCTGATTCTTATTCTCTTCCATACGGCGGACTTCATGAGCAAACGAATCGGGATCAGTGAAATCCTTATATACGGAAGCAAATCTGACATATGCAACCTTGTCGATGTTGAAGAGTCTGTTCATGACGTACTCTCCGATCTCAGTGGTAGTGATCTCTCTCGAGGACTTCGAAGAGATCATGCTCTCCACTTCATTACATATATCCGTCAGCACCCTGTTGGACACGGGACGCTTGGAACAAGAGGCATTAAGTCCTGCAAGGAGCTTGTCTCTCGAGAATTCCTGTCTTGTTCCGTCCTTCTTGATAACCTGGGGCTGTATACCCTCAATGCGCTCCAGAGTCGAGAAGCGTTCGCCGCAGCTCTCGCATTCGCGGCGCCTTCTGACAGCATTGATGCTGTCAGCATTGCGCGAATCTATGACCTTGCTGTTCTCACAGCCGCATTTGGGACATCTCACTTAGATCGTCCTTTACTCCGGATCTCTTCCGAACATGAACCAGGGCTTAGCTGATCTTGCAGGCTTCTCGGGCTGCTCGGGCGTTACATTGACCTGAGGTCTTCCACCCTGCTGTGCAGGCTGGGGAGCAGGCTGAGCAACGGGCTGCTGGTATGAAGGCTGCTGATATGAAGGCTGAGGAACGGGCTCCGGAATGGGAGCAGGTTCTTCAACGGGAACTGCAGGAGCAACGGGAGCTACTGCCTGAGGTCTGATATTGTTAACCGAATCGTCACCGAACAGGAATCCGGGTGCAGGTCTTGAGATAGGCTGCTCCTGGATCTGAGGCTGTGCCTTGACTGCAGCGGGTGCAACAGACTGGATGGGTGATGCAGGCTGTGCGGGCTTAGCCTCGGAGATCAGGTTAGGATTGTTCCTTGACAGCACGGATGTGCTTGCTCTGTGACCTGCCGATGCATTAACTGTATTGTCAAAACCGGATGCGATAATGGTGATCATGATCTCATCCTCAAGTGATGAGTCAACAACTGCACCTACGATGATATCTGCTTCATCGGATACTTCGTCTCTTACAACTGAAGCTGCCTGATCGATCTCCTGCAGTCTCATATTGCGTCCGCCCGTGAAGTTAAGGATTACGCCCTTGGCGCCTTCGATCGTAGTATCGAGAAGAGGTGAATTGATAGCCTGCTTAACTGCAGCCTGTGCTCTTCCCTCACCGGATGCACGTCCGATACCCATGTGGCAGATGCCTGCCTTGGTCATTACTCTTCTTACGTCGGCAAGGTCGAGGTTGATAAGTCCGGGGATAGCTACGAGGTCAGAGATACCTGCAACACCGAACTTCAGTACCTGGTCTGCCATATTGAAGGACTCCTCGATGGAGGTGCCTTCGTCAACAACTTCAAGGAGCTTGTCGTTAGCTACGATGATAAGTGAATCTACATACTTGGCGAGCTCTCTGATGCCTCTCTCGGCATTGGCAGCTCTTCTTGAACCCTCAAATCCAAAAGGTCTTGTAACAACGGCAACCGTAAGGATCCCGAGTTCCTGAGCGATCTGTGCAACAACAGGTGCGGCACCGGTACCCGTACCGCCGCCCATGCCTGCCGTGATGAACAGCATGTCTGTATTATTGATGGCTTCAGCGATCTCGTCCTTGGACTCTTCTGCAGCCTTCTCGCCGACACTGGGATCAGCTCCGCAGCCGAGACCCCTCGTGACCTTCTGTCCGATCTGGATCTTCACACCGGCTTTGCATCTTGCAAGCGCCTGATTATCAGAGTTAACACAGATGAAATCGATTCCCTGTACTCCGCTGTCAACCATTCTGTCAACGGCATTGCAGCCACCGCCGCCTACACCGATTACCTTAATGGATGCAAAATTCTCCTCGTCCAATACAAAACCACGCTTGTCAGACATGCTATCTTCCTCCGTCAATACAATTTCCGTGCGCACATTTAATTATATATATAGCAACATATCAGATTTTAACCCAAACATGGCGTCTCTTCAACCGAAATGTAACTTATATATGTCAAAAATGTTAATTATACATATTCTGATTGTATCATTATTTGTAAAAAATCAATATTTTTTTTGCAAAAGGTACCGTCATATACAGGATCAGTTATCTCTGCCGGATTCATCAGCGCCTCCGTCTCCGCCGCCTGCGGGAGAGGCTTCGCTGTCGTCTGCCGTATCCGTATCGATCACAAACTGTCTGTAGATGGGTTCATCCCTTGTCATATCCAGGGAGCCGTTGGCAAACCCGTGTTCGAAGACCTTGGCGTCGATGGCATAAAGAAGCCATGCCGTCTGGGTAGATATTTTCTCCAGGCTGTCGAACTTGACCTGGAGCAGATTCTTGTTGGGAAGTCTTATCGTCAGGAAGATATAACCGCTGGGCAGTACTCTTACCTCCTCGGTATTCTCGAATATCGAATAGCTGCCGTCCCGGTTATTTGTATCGGCAGCGATAAGAGACCCCATGACGATCAGCGATTTCTGATAATCGGAATAATTGCCGATAACTATCTCCTTGCCCAAAGAGGCGTGAGTGATGTTGAGTCCTGATATTACCGGCGCCACCTTGTGTTCCGAATCAAAGGAAGACAACTCAAGTACTATCCCCTGGTCATCAAGCGCCGCATATCCGTCGGGAGTCTTGACATATGCTATCTTGCTCCGCTCTTCAACGTTGATATTCACCGTCGACGGGAAGGTAAAAGACACCGTGCAGTCGCGGACATAGGGCGAGCTGTCCCTGATCGTTCTTGCCGCTTTGGAATAATTCGCGAAGAACAGATGTGAGTCGTATCTTATACCCGACAGTTCGATCAGTTCTTCATCAGAGAAGACATAATTGCCTTCGACATTTATGGTCTTGATCTTGAACGAGTCCAGAGTGAATACGAGTACGATGCCCGCTATGACCAGAAGAGCAAACAGCGTCAGTATCACGCCTTTTGCGGAGATGGGGCTCTTCCTGTAATGACGGACCTCCGGAACTGCAGTTACGGGTTCCTCTTCAGGCACATCCTCATAGTAAGATCCTTCAATATTCTTCTCATCCTGTATGTCATCGGGTTCTTCATCGAACCACTCATGCGTTTGGCGGACGGGAGCGGTCTCCTGTCTGTCCTTCTTTGCCTTCTTATCCTTCTTCGTCTTCTTGGGTTTCTTCGGCTTCTTTTGCTTCTCAGGCTGTTCAGGCTCGATCTTCTTATCAGGATCTTCAGTATCCGCCTGTTCCTCTTCTCCGTCCACGGCAAAGAACCCGTCACCTCCGGCGGGCTTATCTCCGCTCTTGTCCGTATCGGGAGATTCCTCCCCCTCCCCGTCCAGACCGAAAAGCTGGTTCAATTCTTCATCGTCCACTGAACTACCTCATTGATTGATTCTGCAATTATAGCAGAAGTATCAGGCATTGCCATAGATTTACTTCCACGGCGGAGCGACTCCTGCTTTGCCTTATCGTTTAAGAGGCTCTCCAGAAGAGGGATAAGATGTCCTGCCTTGACATCATCATCGCTCATCATCTCACATCCGCCCTTATCCATGATGCTCCTGGCATTATATGTCTGGTGGTCATGTGCCGCATAGGGATACGGAACGAGAACGCTGCAGCACCCGATCGCACAGACTTCCGCACATGTGATAGCACCGGCTCTCAGGACACAGCAGTCGGCAGCGGCCATGTATGTTCCGGGGTCGTCTATGTAACTTCTCGCGTCGAGATTGGGGTAACTGTCGGCCAGCTTTTTGAATTCGCTTTCGTGCTGCTTACCGCAGCTCAGAACGAATTTAACATTGTTAAATCTCCCGCTGTTTAGGGCTTCGCGGGCAAATTCCGTCAATGTGGCGGCACCGAGCGAGCCGCCCATGATAAATACCATTTTGTCCTCTGATGACAGTCCAAGCGCCGCTCTGCAGGCATCCCTCTCCTTGGTGAACATCATGTCTCTGACGGGATTGCCGGTGCAGACCACTTTCGCAGCGCGCTCGAAATACCCTTCCGTTCCGGGAAAACCCGTCATGACAAGTGCGGCCTTTTTGCCGAACTTGCGGTTAGCCCTGCCCGGGAATGCATTTGCCTCGTGGATCATCACCGGAACCTTATGTCTCTGCGCTTCCAGAAGGAGCGGTACCGATGAATAACCGCCGGTAGTGATGACGGCCGCGGGCTTGAACTCCTCAATGAGAGCAGCGCATACCTTGCGTCCTTTGGGCATGGCCTTAACGGCTCTTACAAGCTGCCCTGAAGGCTTCATGGGGAAAGGCTCCGCAGCGACATGATGGAATTCATAGCCTGCCTTGGGTACAAGCTCGCCCTCGAGCTTATCCTTGCGTCCCGTAAATATACATCTGCATGAATCTCCGCGGGATTCATAGAACTTTATCAATGTATCCGCGATCGTCAGAGCGGGATTGATGTGACCGGACGTTCCGCCGCCCGTTATAATAAATCGATATTCCACTGCTCATTCTCCTTATGCTCCGTAGTATGTTCATGATCATGTCCGGCCGTCTCCGCAGGCATTCTCTTCGTCTCGGGAGCTTCCTCCTCAACAGTGCCGTACCTGGAGCATCCGAGGATAAGTCCGAAAGCGGCGAGCAGGAAGATCTGCGCCGATCCGCCGTAGCTTATGAACGGAAGCGTAACACCCGTCGACGGTATGATCTGCAGCTCAACCGCGATATTCATAAATGCCTCTATGAATATGATCGAAGTACACCCTGAAGCTACAACTCTGTAATATACGCCTTTAGTATGCCATATTACGGCCATGCACATTCCAAGGATCACCATATAGATTATTATCAGGAACATTCCTCCGACAAAACCCGTCTCCTCAACATATACTGAGAAGATGTAGTCGTTCTGAGCCTCGGAGATATAATTGAACTTTGATCTTGACATACCCATGCCGACACCCCACATTCCGCCGGAACCGAGTGCGTAATGAGCGCTGTCTATCTGCCTTGTATCATCTTCGGTAAGAGTTGATTCCTCTTTATTCTCCTCATCCTGGTTGAAGATCTCAAATCTCTTGAAGATGTGGCTGAAGTTGCTGAGGACCTTCTCCTCGATCTTTGCCACCTTCTCCTCCGGCATGAGCATGTACGTCGGAGCACCTATAGCGACCGCAAAACCAAGCATGAGCGCTATTCCGACGGCCCACGATCTCCAGTGAATGCCGGATGCAAGAGCACATATGAAGACGACCGCAGCGATGATAAGTGCACATGATCCGTGAGGCTGTGCCAGTATCAGCATGTCAATTACGATGGCACCCATAACCGGAACAACAAAGTCAAGCATGGAATCCCTGACAAGATACTTCTTTCCGGGTTCCTTCCTGAGCTTCCCGCTCTTCCTGAGATTAACGATAAACTGCCTGTATGCGGCAAAGCTCACAACGACAAGAACCTTAATGAGCTCTGACGGCTGGAACTGGAATCCTGCAATGACAAACCATCTCCTCGCGCCGTTGTAAGTCTGGCCGAACAGGAGAGTCGCGACTGCCAGTGCGAGTGCAAGACCACCCGACAGGACGCATACAAGCATGTATTTGCGGAACAGGATCTTCGTAACGTCGACGAAGTTAAAGAACAATGCAAGTGCCAGTCCTATCAGCGTAAATCTTATCTGCTTTTTGACGTAGAACAGCGAATCCTGCTCCTCTGCGTAGCCTATCGGGCTTGATACCGAATAGAGGATCGTGATCCCCAGGCACAGGATAACGAACAGCATTATAAGAAGCGGGATGTTGGTCAGCTTCATGTTCTTTTTGTTAAGCCTTAACTCCTGCCCGTGTGACGGTTTGCTCGCTATAAGCTGTTCAATCTGCGCTTTGGACCCGAGCTCACTCATTTGCGAAGAACTCCTTTGCTACATCGCGGTCATCCAGATAGACTATTTTGCCGCCAATATCCTGAAAATCCTCATGGCCTCTTCCGGCAATGAGTACCGTGTCGCCTTCCACAGCAAGACTCAGTCCCCTGAGTATCGCCGTTCTTCTGTCCGGTATGGACTCGTAAAGACCGTCAGTCTGATCGATGCCTTCCAATATCTCGTCAATTATCTTTATCGGATCTTCTGCCCTCGGATTATCCGTTGTGATTATGGAGTAATCCGACATCTCACCCGATATTCTTCCCATATCCCACCGCCTCTCGGCCGGACGCTCACCGCCCGCACCGAAAACAGTTATCACCTTACCCTTCGTAAATTCCCTTACCGTACCGATCGCACTGGCCAGTGATTCACCGTTATGAGCATAATCGACCAGAACGTTGATGCCTTTATCGTTGTGAACAGGCTCAAGCCTTCCGGGAACCCTGACGAATCCCACAGCTTCGGCCGCCACGTTCATATCGATCCCGGCAATATGAGCACAGCTCAAAGCACACAGTGCATTATACACATTGAAAATTCCCGGGATCGGAACAAATACGGTATATCTGTCATCCCCGATCACAAGCGTGAATGTTGTGCCGCTTACACCGTCTTTGATGCAGCGCACCATGTCAGTTGCCCTCAGATCAGCTCTCTCATCTGTAATAGAGTAAGTTACGACATGGCATCTTGCTGAAGCATATTCACAGACCTCATCTGCTCTGCTGCAGTCAAGGTTGACCACACCGTAATCGCTGTGATCGAATATTATCAGTTTGCTCCGGAAATAATCCTCTTCATCAGGATGCTCGATCCCTCCCACATGATCCCTGAAGAAGTTGGTGAAGCAGCCTGCTTTGTAGTGAAGTCCGTAATCTCTTTCGAGCTTGAGGCCGAGCGAGGACGCCTCCATCACGAAGCTGTCGTAGCCGTTGTCACGGAGCTCGCCCATAAATTTGTAAGTAAGAGGGGCCTCTGATGTCGTATATTCCGTATGAACTCTCTTATCGCCCATTATGGTGCCCGCGGTACCCATAAGTCCCGGCATACGTCCCGCCCTCTGAAGTATCATGTGGAGCATAAAAGCCGATGTGGTCTTCCCCTTCGTTCCGGTTACACCGTACAGCTCGAGTGATCTCTCGGGATGGTTGAATTTATTGGCTGCCAGTATGCCGAGGCCTCTGCGGCTGTCAGGCAGTTCTACAACTGCAATGCCCTTTGGGGCAGCGAGCGCCTTCAACCCGTCATCGGTGTATATAGATTGATGTTCATCTATAACTATTACAGAGGCGCCTGAATCTATCGACGAAGGTACATATTTTGTTCCGTCCACCCTTCCGATAACGGCAACAAAGACATCCCCCTCCTTGACCTCACGCGAATCCCAGATTATGTCCCCCGTCTCAGTATCAAGACCTCCGCATATCAGCCTGTATTTAGTATCCTTGAGCAGATCTTCAAGTCTTGTTCTCATATATCAGTTTCCCCCTGTACCTTCATTGTCGCGGACGACACCATCCTCATCGTCGGTATTTGAACCGTTAGTATTCCTGTCATCATTGTCACTGCCTGACGGCTTCGGCGTCGGCGTGGGCTTAGGCTTATTGCCGGCCGGATCCAGCTTGTCGGCGCTTCCCATTGTCACCTTAATGATCTGGCCCGCCGGAACACGTGTGCCCATAGCGGTCTCCTGTTCAAGGCATACACCTGTGGCATCTCCCGTTATCTCACAGTTCAGATTGGCCTGTTTGCACGCCTCGATGCATTCGATCGCCGTCATACCGTACATATTCGGCACTGACGTCTTGAGCATCTTATCCTCCGTGACCTGTTCAGGATAGAGGACGACGACTCCCGTTGTATACAGCTTCTCCCTGTATGTAGGATATGTCCATCCTATAATTGTATCAGACGTCATGTCTGACGTGCCGTAGACAGGTGTCTGACCGTTGATCGATATCTGTGACGATGCATCAGCGGCATTCTTGTCAATGACATACTGAACGAAATACTTCTTAAGCATCTTATTATACTCTTCTTCGGAGAATCTTCTCGGGACGCCCATGTAATTCAATGTTCCCGCAACGATCTCCGCCGCAGTGGATGCAGGGGCAGAGGAACCTACGGAATCATCCTCAGGCTTGTTGAGCACCACGAGGACGGCGATCTTCGGATCGTAAGACGGTGCATAGCAGGAGAACGACAGCACGTGTGAACCCTTAAGTTCTCCCGTCTCTATCGTTGATGTGGATGTCTTGCCTGCGACCGAGTATCCCGGAACCTGACCTGCGGTACCGGTACCGTCCATGACAACGGCTTCAAGGAGCTTACGTACTCTTCTGCACGTTGAGTCAGAGAAGACGGTTCTGATTACTTCCGGCTCTATCTCATCGATTATGTTGCCTTCACTGTCCGTAACGCTCTTTACGATATGCGGAACGAGAAGATCGCCTCCGTTGATGATAGCGCAATATGACATGATAAGCTGGATGGGCGTAACCGTCGAAGACTCACCATAGGACAGAACCGACAGGTCGATCTTCTTCGGATTGCTGTGGAATATGCCTTTACCCTCCGCAGGAAGGTCGATTCCGGTCGTATTGTAGAATCCGAGCATACGCACATAACTGTAGTATCTCGATAATCCTATCCTCTGGGCAAGCTGTGCAAATACGGGGTTACATGAGTACTGGAAAGCCTGCTTGAGAGTCTCGGTGCCGTGATTGTAATTCTTGGATTTCTGGAGCCAGCACGAGATCTTGTAATCGCTCGATACAGCCATCGGTGCGTCAGAGAACAACTCACCCTCATGCGACAGATTCTCCTCGAAAGCAATACACGTCGTAAGTGCCTTGAACGTGGAGCCGGGCTCATATGTATCAGATACGCACCTGTTGCGCCAGCAGTTTGCCATTATATACTGCACCTGCTGATTGTTGTTCATTCCCTTCCACGTCGCCTCATCCATTCCGTAAGGCATTCCGTAAGGATCATTGAGATCGTAGTCCGGCAGTGACACCATCGCATAGATAGCCCCTGTATACGGGTCCATAACGATCGCCGTAATGCCGTCTCTCGGCTTGTATTTCTCGTAAGCGCTCCTGCAGGCTGCTTCCGCGATCCTCTGAATGCTTACATCTATATTGAGCACGAGGTTGTAACCGTTGACGGCAGGCTCTCTGGTCTCAGCCGAATACGGGAGAACGCCTCCCGTCTTCTCATCCACCTCGGAATACCTGTATCCGTTCTTGCCCGACAAAGTATCGTTATAGTATGCCTCAAGACCATAGAGCCCCTTGACGGCCGTTCCGTCATTACGGGCATATCCTATTACCTGGGAAGCAAGACTTCCGTAGTTATAATATCTCTGGGGAACGGCAACAAAAGATACGCCTCCGATCTTATTATCCTTAAGGAACTTCTCCAGTTCGTCGCGCTTGTCGGCCGGAACATTCTTGCAGACATCGCATCCGCCTATCTTGACCCTCGGATCAGACCCGTCCTTGGGATCCACCGGCAAGATGGAATCCATCTTCTCGTATGTAACTCCCAATATGCTGATAAAGCCCTTGATTATCGCCTCTCTGTCCAGTGTCTTGGACACGACCATTCTCGGTGTGCATACCACGGTATAATCGTATGAATTGGAAGCGAGAGCAATTCCGTTCGCATCATATATCTGTCCGCGGTCGGAGGAAGATGTGACGAGTCTCCACTGCTGTGAGGACGCCGCCTTGGCGTACTGATCGTAATTAAGGACCGTCGTAACATACAGCTGCCAGATCTCATATACTGCAAGAACAAGTGCCACGCAGAATACTCCGATGGGCATTAAACGGGACCACTTGTCGCTGTGTGGCTTGTACCGCAGCGATCTGAACAGACCTTTATCTACGTGATCGCTCATCTAACACCGCCGTCAGTTGCCATTGCCGGAATGGTGAGCCCTGTAGTAGTCAGTGAGGCTTGCGACAGCACTGTCGAGTGCTTCTTCGCTTATTCCGTATGCATCATAAGATACTATCGTCTTGAGTGAATCGTTGCGCGGGATGGGAAGATTTACCACCTGATTCTGGGTGGGATCCTGCATGCCAAGTGCAAGTGCCTGAGCTCTTATGCGGTCCATGTCTGATACGCCGTTAGCCTCTTCCTCAGCATCGAGGATCTCGTTCTTGAGATCTGCGATCCTTTCCTTGGCTGCAGCGTTGTCACGGCTCATCTCGGCGAGCTGTGTCTGAGGATACATCATAAGGATAAGAAGAGCTGATACAAAGACGACGAGAAGGAGCACGACGACTGTCTCGAAGATCCTTCTGCCGGTAAGCTTGCGGGCTTTACGGTGCTGCTCATGAGCAACTGCCTTTGAGAATTCCTCCTCAAGGTGTTCCCTGAACTTCTCCGTATTGCGGTCAACGTCTTCGCGCGACATAAATTTCCCTTGTCCGGGAAGGTGTTCAATGCTGTATTCGCTAAGATCGGGGTTCTTGTCTTCCCTGATCACGTGATTATCGTTATTAAGAATATAAACATCCTTACGGGTGTTGATAACTTCATCGAGGACCTTGTCCTGCCTGCTCCTTCCACCGTTCCTCATCTGACGGCGTTCCTTAACTGCCACTTGCCTCAGGCTCCCCCTTTCTTAAGCTCTCTTCTCAAAGATGCGCAGCTTGCAGCTGTGTGCTCTTCTGTTGCTCTTTATCTCTTCAGCCGATGCTGTCACCGGCTTTCTTGTTATCACTTTACCGAGCGGCTTCCTGCCGCATACGCAGACCGGAAAATCTTTGGGACAGGTGCACGGATTCTCCCAAGTCTTGAACTTGTCCTTGACTATACGGTCCTCCAGCGAATGGAAAGTGATGATGCACATCCTTCCGCCGTTCTTGAGGATCCCGATACCGGAATCCAGCATGCTGTTAAGCCCGTCAAGCTCACCGTTCACCTCTATGCGGAGTGCCTGAAAGCATCTCCTGGCCGGATGCTGATCCTCTCCCCTGCCGTGTCCCGGCATATATGAGGCGATCTTGCCCGCAAGCTGCAGGGTGCTTGTGAACGGCTCAATTCTCCTGTCTCTTACGATACCTGCCGCGATCCTCCTGCTGAAGCGCTCCTCACCATACAGGTGAAAGATGTCTGCCAGCTTATCTTCACTGTACGTATTCACTATCTTCTCAGCCGTAAGCGTCCTCGTCCGGTCCATCCTCATGTCGAGAGGTCCCTCCGACGCATACGAGAATCCGCGCTCCGGCGTGTCTATCTGATGCGATGACACTCCGAGGTCGGCAAGTATTCCGTCTGCTCCCTCAAGGTTCAATGATTCCGCCACATCGCCGATGTCCGCAAAATCCGATCTGACTGTCCGCCAGTTGATCCCGGGGAAAAGCTTTATCTTCTCCCCGCAGGCCGCCAAAGCCTCGTCATCCTTATCTACCGAGATAAGCATTCCGCCTTTGCCAAGCCTCGCAGCTATGCCGCTGCTGTGCCCTCCTCCTCCGGCCGTACAGTCGATGTAACAGCCGTCAGGCTTAATGCACAGACCTTCCATGCACTCGTCAAAGAGTACCGGTATATGCTCAAAGACTTGAGACATAATACTGTGACTCCATGCCGGCGAGCTCGCTTAAGTCATGGTTCTCGTTATCGTAGAACGCCTTCGTGCAGATCTCGAGCTTGTCATCCTCATCGAAAATGCATATCTCGTCACCCGGCTTGGCTCCGATCTTCTCCCACAGCTCGTTGGATACTGCTATCCTGCCCTGCGAATCGATCTTTGTGTAGAGAGCCTCGCCAAGGATCGCACGCTTGATGACTCTCGTCTTGGCATCGACTGCGTTCCATGACTTCGTATCTTCCTTGATACGATCAAACCTGTCCTCGGTGTAGACACACAAATACCCTCTGTCGAGACTGTTGGTAACCACAACAGTGTCTCCAAAGGTGTCTCTCTGCCTTGTGGGAACAAATAACCTCCCCTTGGCATCAATCTTCTTAATGTCCCGTGCCATTCACCTGCTCCATGCATGTTTTGTTGTTTTCCGGTCGAAATTCTGTTAATATCTGGTCGTTAGTGACAAATATTTCCCAAAATTTCCCCAAATCACCACACATTTGTATTTTATTCGTAACATTAGATTAACGCAAGTGTTTTTTTGTGGTTTTTATCAAAAACATGCTATAATCACTTTGCCGGTGTAAGGTTAATGGGATCAGGTTGGTTATATGAAGAGATATTTATATTTAATAATCAGTATTTCGCTTATCATGTGCTGCGTTGCGCTCGCCGGCTGCAGGAATGACCGCCTGGGCGAGAACCTGGGCAGAGTCTTTAAGGGGCTCAACCCTTTCGATGATAAGAATTATGATTCCCTCCCCGAGAAGTGGCAGAACGAGAATGTAAGAGATTCCGCTGCCGCCAAAGAAGCCATGGCGTCCCTCCTTGAATCAGCCGACAAAGGCGACCGGGATGCTTTCGCCGCGAACTTCACGAAGGAGCTGAGGACAAGCCCCGGATTTGATGACACGCTCGATAAGTTCCTTGAAGCATACCCCAAGGGATTAGGCAGTGTTGAACGAGAGTCACACGGGTGTTCCGGCAGCGGATCGTATAATTACGGGCACAATGTCCTGGATGCAAGCACATATACCGAAGTGACCTTCGACGGAGAATGGTACCGCATCGACCTGGGATTCTGCTACGAGAACACAGACGAACCCGATAAGGTTGGCGTGACGTATTTTACCGTGATGAACACCGAAGCGCGTGCTGTTTTTCTGGATGAATATAATAAAGACCCTGACAGCAAGGATGATATCTGTCTTTTGTGTGATATAAAGAGCAGCAGCGAAGTGTCGGCGAGAATGATAAACGGTACTCCGCGCCTGTGGAATGATACAGCTTCCCCGAAGCTGACTGAAGATGAGATGCGCAAAGTGCTGATGGAAAGCCGCGATCTCGGCATCGCCAGGAAGACGATCGGCGAGCCTAATTCAACTTTCAAGATGCACAGTTCGAACGGTTATGACTTCTACTATGAGCTTAAGTCAAATGACGGCAAACCGCTTTATGCACATATCGTCTCATTATCGGATGACGGTTACATTATCGATGCATATGTATGCGATGAGGACAGACAGTATTACGATGAGCCTCTGGTACCCTATATTAAGCCCGAAGACAGATGATCTGAGGCAGGAGGTAAATATGAGAACAAAACGACTGAGATCTCTTGGAATCATCCTTGTAACGGCTGCCTTTTCCCTTGCACTGACTGCCGGCTGCAGCAATGCTCTCGGCAAGTTCGGAAGCCTGTTCGGAGGCAATAAAGATTCTGCGGAATACGATTGCCTGGCAGATAAATGGACAAATGAGTTCGTAACCGAGAAGATCGCGGTGAATGATGCATATGACAGACT
>CADBNJ010000195.1 GCA_902795955.1 Oscillospiraceae bacterium | reverse complement strand
GCCACAACGGTAATATTCACTGATATTGCAAGGGACGGAATGCTTACCGGGCCCGCATTCGATGCAACAAAAGAGATGGTGGACAGGACAGGACTTGATATCATCGCGTCAGGCGGAATAGGCTCTGATGAGGACATATTCCGCATAAAGGAGAGCGGTGCTGCCGGAGTTATCGTCGGCAAGGCATACTACGAGGGAAGGGTGGATCTCAGGAAATGCTTACAAAACGTATAATACCCTGCCTCGACATAAAGGACGGCAGAGTCGTGAAGGGCGTAAACTTCGTATCCTTAAGGGATGCGGGCGATCCTGTCGAGTGTGCAAAGCAGTATAACATGGCGGGTGCCGACGAGCTTGTTTTCCTCGACATTACTGCAACGCTGGAAGCAAGAGATACCGTTGCAGACCTTGCAAAAAGAGTTGCGGATGAGGTATTTATTCCGTTTACGATAGGCGGCGGCATCAGGACAACACAGGATATCAGAGACATACTGAATGCGGGCGCCGACAAGGTATCGCTCAATTCGGCGGCTGTGAAGAACCCTGATTTTGTCAGGGAGGCATCTGAGATGTTCGGTGCCCAGTGCATTGTTGTTGCAATAGACGTCAAGTCCCGTGAAGACAGGGAGAAGTTCCCTTCGGGATATGAGGTTGTCATTGCAGGCGGAACGAAGCCCACGGGCATCGATGCTTTGTGGTGGGCGAAGGAAGTCGTAAGGCTCGGTGCAGGTGAGATCCTCCTGACGTCCATGGACCGCGACGGAACAAAGAGCGGTTTTGATAACGTGATCACATCAATGATCGCAGATAATGTCAATGTTCCCGTTATCGCTTCCGGCGGAGCGGGCAGTATGGAGGACTTCTACGACGGTATCGTCAGCGGCAGGGCTGATGCGGTACTGGCGGCAAGCCTGTTCCATTTCGGAGAGATAAAGATAAGTGACCTCAAGGAATATCTGGCAGGCAGGGGCATTCCCGTCAGGCAGATATCGAAGGAGCTCGACATGTGGGCACACATGAAGAAGAATTCTGACGGACTTGTTCCGGTCGTATGCCAGGATCATGTTACGAATGAGGTGCTGATGGTGGCTTACATGAACAATGAGGCTTTCGAGCTGACATGCAGGACGGGTTATATGCACTACTATTCGAGGTCGCGCAATACGCTCTGGAAGAAGGGTGAGACATCAGGCCATGTCCAGAAGGTTATCTCGGCATCGATCGACTGTGACAGGGATACGCTCCTGTATAAGATCGAACAGACGGGTGCCGCATGCCATACGGGCAACAGGTCATGTTTCTACACGCCGCTTGATGAGTGGCAGCTTGATACGGCAGAAGATTAAACAAAGGAGAACTGTTTATGGATATTTTAGGTGAACTTTACAGTGTTGTCCTTGACCGTAAGGCAAATCCGGTCGAGGGATCGTACACGAATTATCTTCTCAGCAAGGGAACCGAGAAGATAGCCAAGAAGGTAGGCGAAGAGGCGGTCGAGACTGCCATCGCTGCGGCAAAGGCTGACAAGCAGGAGATAATAGGCGAGATAGCCGATGTAATCTATCACATTCTTGTCCTTATGGCCGACCAGGATATCACTCCCGAGGATGTCGAGAAAGAATTAAAATCCCGCAGAGGTTGATGTTGACTTAAAGACACACCTGTGATAGAATTTTCAAGCTAAAACCCGCTGAGGTTCTTTTTTTATTGCGCCTAAAACACGGGAAAGCAGTAGAAAAAGATATATTTTTGGAGGAACCGATCATGGCTAAGGCAAGTGCAAGAGACAAGCTGACACTGGCATGTTCCGAGTGTAAGCAGAGGAATTATCAGACATATAAGAACAAGAAGAACGATACTGAGAGACTCGAGCTCAAGAAGTATTGCCCTTTCTGCCGTAAGCACACAGTACACAAAGAGACAAAGTAATCGCGCAGTGTAAGAGAAGGATATAGAGATGGCTAACAGTAAAGGTAATATCTTTAAGCGTTTCGGTAAGGGCTTCAAGGACGTCATCGGAGAACTCAAGAAGGTTGTCTGGCCTACGAAGGAGAAGCTTAAGAGCACATCTGCAGTAGTTTTGCTCGTTATCGTGTTCTTTGCAGTCTTCCTTACGCTTATCGGATCCGGCGGACGCTGGGTGCTCGATAAGATCGGCTTCTACAATGCCGATGAGACAACTGCCGTAAGCAGCGATGCGCCTGATGCGTCAGGTGTTACCACACCTGCAACGGATGCTTCCACAGAGGCAACGACAGAGGCGACAACTGAGTCAACTGCGGATTCGTCGGCAGCTTGAGATATAAAGGAGTAAGAAGATGCCTGAAGAGAGAGAGGCCCGCTGGTACGTAATTCATACATATTCCGGTTACGAGAAGTCCGTTAAGGATACTCTTGACAGGTATGTGGAGAATCACGGCATGGGTGAGAGGATCCAGGAAGTCTGGGTTCCCGAAGAGAAATATGTTGAGGTCAAGGACGGAGTCCGTAAGGAGAAGACGAGGAACAAGTTCCCCGGATATGTCCTGATCAAGCTTGTTTTCGGATATGAGGAGAAGGAGGACAAGAGCCTCTGGTATCTCATCAGGAACATCCGCGGTGTTACGGGATTCGTAGGTCCTGACCCGAACAAGCCCCTGCCTCTTACAGACAGCGATCTCGTATCGATGGGTATTGATACAGACTGGGTTCCTGAGGTCGACTACGATGTGGGAGATTATGTAAGGATCATAAGCGGTGCTTTCGCAGAGTTCAAGGGAACGGTATCCGCTATGGACTACGAGAAGGAACAGGTTACGATCGAAGTTCAGATGTTCGGAAGGATCACTCCTACGACAGTTAACTTCACACAGGTTCAGAAGGTCTGATGACCTTGAAGATGATTTCAAAGCGCTGACCGCGCTTCGGAAATAAAATAATTAATTGGGAGGTGGCCAGTATGGCTAAGAAGATTGCAGGTTATGTTAAGCTTCAGATCCCTGCAGGCAAAGCAACACCAGCGCCGCCGGTAGGACCAGCTCTTGGACAGCACGGAATCAATATCCAGCAGTTC
>CADBNJ010000194.1 GCA_902795955.1 Oscillospiraceae bacterium | reverse complement strand
GACTTGAACCGGTACGGATTTTACTCCGACGGATTTTAAGTCCGTTGTGTCTGCCAATTCCACCACACGAGCCTATCCGTTAAGTGCTTGACAATAATAGCACCCGATATGTTTTCTGTCAAGGGCAGTGTTGCAATTAAAAAAGATTAGAATTATCATAATATATATTAATTATAGGGAGTTGTCTATGTTATACGATCCTGATGACAAGAATAAGAAGAACAAAGGCAATGACGAAGGCAAACTGCGCCACGCTGATGAGGATAACGAGAGACTGACTGACGATGTCAAGGCAAATGAGAATTCCCTTTTCGGGAAGAAGCAGGAGCCTCGGGACGATCATGGCCATGATTCATTATTTGACAGCAGCTTTAACGAAGATGATCTTGTATCATCTTCTTTTGCGATCAGCTTCAAGGCCAACGATCCCGGTTCGGTGTCTGATATTCTGAAAGAGGCTCCTGAAGTTATGCCTGTCACATCATATGATTACGAAGATGATCTGGCAGACTTCGAATTCGATTCTTCGGTATCTGCATTCAAGCCTCTCGGCGGCGGTAATAAGCCTTCTCATGTCAGCAAGCCGAATCAGAAGCCGGTTAACGCCAAGGCAGCGAAGCCGGCAGATAACAAGGCAAAGATGGAACTTCCCAAGGATCCTTTCGAAGGGATCGATGATGTTCCCAAGCCCAAGTTCAACGATGAGGATGAGGATTTCCTCGAGATTGCAGGAATGGCATCGCCCCATGACGAGAAGGTCCTCAGATCCGGAGAGAATATTGATTATGCCGTATCCGAGACCGGAACGTCTGCAAGTGATTTTGCCAACAAGGACGGCAAAGTAGCAGAAGTCAAGCCTTCCGGCAAGATAGATTACGCCGGTTCAGCAATGGACAAGAATAACAGTCCTTTCGCGCATGCCAAAAAGCCTGATTCCCCAAAGCCTGAAGTTAAGCAGGAACCCGTTAAGACGGTTGATCCTCATGACGAGAAGGTCCTCAGATCCGGAGAGAATATTGATTATGCCGTATCCGAGACAGGGACATCCGCGAGCGATTTTGCCAACAAAGACGGCAAAGTAGCAGAAGTCAAGCCTTCAGGCAGGATTGATTATGCCGATTCGGCAATGGACAAGAACAACAGTCCTTTTGCGCATGCACAAAAGCCTGATTCCCCCAAGTCTGAAGTCAGGCAGGAACCCGTTAAGACTGTTGATCCTCATGATGAGAAAGTGCTCAATTCCGGTAAGGATCTTGATTACGCATCGTCTGCAAAAGACGAGCCCAACAGCACTTTTGCCCATTCAGACAAGCCGGAGGAGCCCAAGGCAAAGGATATCGATATACCTTCCGTCAAGAAGATAGAAGAACCTGCAGGCGCTGCCGTTATTCAGTCATACGGCAAGGTTGAGTCCGGAGTTAACGCTTTCAACAAGGGCAAAAAGCCAGTGAAGCAGGAACCGGCGAAGCCTGTTGATCCTAATGATGAGAAGGTTCTCAATGCCGGCAAGGATCTCGATTATGCATCTTCCTCAGCCGATGAGGCAACGAGTACATTTGCCCATGCCGATAAACCGGAGGATCCAAAGCCGTCTGATATAGATATTCCTGATAACAGCAAGAATCAGTCAGGCAAAGAT
Organism: Oscillospiraceae bacterium; assembly: GCA_902795955.1. Lineage (GTDB taxonomy): Bacteria > Bacillota > Clostridia > Saccharofermentanales > Saccharofermentanaceae > Saccharofermentans. The sequence goes on along the minus strand of CADBNJ010000194.1, from coordinate 10,731 downwards.
GAGAAAGCCGAGAACGTTGATGATACGAAGGATATGTCCGGAGATGCCGGTGCTGCTCCTGAGAAGCCTGCTGAAGCTGACAAGGATGATACCAAGGATGAAGATGCAGCTATAGCAGCTGTTGCAGCTGTTGCAGCCGGCGCTCAAGCCAAGGAACCTGTAAAGCCCTCTTCCCTTCCGGATACTCCTGACACCAGACCCGCGGCAAGGCCTCCGCTTCCCGAGAAGACTCTTACTTCCGATTCCGAGTCGATTATTGAGAAGCAGGCTGTAAGACCGGGTTCATCGGACAGCGCCAAGGCAAGAACAGCGCCGAAGTCTTCCCACAGCAAGAACCCTTCGATAGAACCTGTATCACAGGTTAACTCAAAGAAAAAGCGTAAGGAACCCAAATCCAAGAGAGAACCCGGCAAGGGCGGACTTATTACGCTTCTCGTCGTGATCGTCGTGTTCATCGGCATATTTGTATTGCTGGATAATGCTGATAATATAGCCAAGCTGTTCGGCAAAGGCGATACCGTTACTACGGTTGATACTTCAGCGACAACAGTAACCAAGTCCACCGAGAGCAGTGCCGCATCGACGGAATCATCTGCTGCCGCCACATCAGAGTCTTCAGCGGTTCAGACTACTGAGGCAACCACAGAGGCTACCACTGAAGCTACCACGGAAGCAACGACCGAGGCAACCACTGAAGCTACTACGGAAGCAACAACCGAGGCAACGACAGAAGCCACCACGGAAGCAACAACCGAAGCAACTACGGAGGCCACCACTGCCGCAACCGGCGGAGTAAAAGTAAAACTCAAGACTTCCATTGATAACTTCAAGCAGACTTCGAACGGGTTCAAGTTTGATGTGATCCTTAAGAACGGTTCCGGCAAGGATGCCAGCCTGTCAGCTTCACTGAAGAATGTGAAGATAACACTCTACTCTTCCAATAAGATCAAGAATCTTACATCCGAAGGATTCACATTCACACATTCAGGCAATACATACACATGCAAGCCGCTTGACAGAACGATCCCCGCAGGAACTGCAGCTAAGATCACTATCAATGTAACAACATCAGGCAAGCCTGCACATTATGGTTACAGAAGGGCAAACTTCAACTGGAAGTAAGGTATAGCTGATAAGACAGATAATAAAAGATCCTCATACCAAACAGGCATGGGGATCTTCTTTTTACTATGAGAAACCTTTATACAACAGGCCTCCACACTACCGGCTTACCTCACCCAAAACTATCCGGGACGACCTCATACACATTATCAAAATCCATATCGGAAACTATATATAACTTGAAATTATCAAGATCATAAACACATGACCACTGTGTTGCCGTGTCAGCATCATTATACTTCTGCTTAACGGCCTTCAGCAGATCCATCGCATCAGATGCAGTCATGACGCCGCCGCACTCCGACAGACGCTTGTCCAGAGTCTGATACCGGGCATCTGCCACAACTTCTTCCTGATTCGTCATATATGAATTGCAGACATGATCGCCTTCAATGATATAAAGCTCGTTATCGACCCACTCAGCGATGACCGAGCGTCCGGACTTGTCGGTAATGAAGAGGTGGTAATTATATACCGCCATCGAGTGGACATCGTAAGACTTAAGAAAATCAACCGCCTCATCAACCGTGGCACACCTGTCGAGTATGTACCTGATCGCGAGAAGCATGTAGGTATCCGGCTTGTCTGTATCGGGATGTGACGGCTTATAGTCGAGGCTTAAGATGCCGATACCGAGCCCCTTCTCATTCATCCCGTCGAAAGTAATATACGGGAACACCCTGGCGAGTGCGCGGCCGGTCAGGGACGTAACTTCGGTGAACCTGTTTTTGCCGGCGAGGTTGATGACGCTCAAGTCGCATACACCTATGGACTTGTAACCGTCTTCAGGTGCGGTATAGATGATCGTGCCGTCCGTGTCACCGAGATCGAAATTGCGTCCGAACAGGTGCGTCCCGTCAGCAGTTTTGGCGGAGAAGGCGCTGCATCCGAACGACGACAGATCGACCGAGATCGGCACACCGTAGAGCAGCTCCTCTGAGATTGCATTGAGCATCTCAGATTCGGTCTTCGGCTGGCTCTGCATCATGTTATCGAGCTTGTAGCCGTTGACTATGCGTGCCATGGTCAGACCCGGGCAGAACTCTTTCAAGGAGATCATAGTAGAGATATCATGGCGCAGGATAAATGCCACGACCCCGATCGTGCAGATGATAAGAAGGACTGTCCCCAGGACGAGGAAACGTGCCCTGATCTTGATGCCGAGCAAAGCATAGATAAGAACGACAATGCACAAGGCCGCGGCTGCTGCGGAAGCTGTCTTCATTATCTCGAAGGTGACTGCATTGGTCTTGACGACCTCAAGCGTGTAAGGAGAGATATTCTGTCTTAAGGTCTCGATACCCTCAGCTGAAGAGCGCCTGGTGAGCACTTCGATCGCCTTCTGCACTTTCGCCTCGTCGTAGCCGAGATCGACGTATTCGCCGGATCGGTAGATCTCCGTCATTGTCTTAAGTGCATTGGTGGTTAACGTAGTCTGGGCTCTGACAATACTGCCTCGGTCATTGTCATTTGTCGCAGTGACCGTCGCGACTATCACGGACCCGGTGCCGTCTGCATCGGTGGAAGATACCGTCTTCTCCCGGTATCCGGTAATGGGATAGACACTGTACAAACCTACGCCTTCGTTGTCGGCGGTATAATTATACCTTGCAAAATATAGATTCCCGTTCGCTTCTACAAGATTTTTGGGATCGATCGTAATATTGATCCTCTCGCCCTCGGTTAGCTCGGGATCCTCCGCGAGGTTCACCACCCTACCCTTGTCCTTGACAGTGTCGTCCTTAAGCAGAACCGACACAACAAAGACCGCCGCCGACATAACGATCAAGACAGCCAGAACAATGACTAATCTTCTCCTTGCTCTACTCATATAACACCTCACCCACTGTAATGTGCATATTATATCAAATACTATTGATTTACTGTCAAGCCAAAAATGGCTGAACACACAACGCGGGATTATGCCATAAAAAAGGGATGCCGCTAAGTAAATCTGCTTCACTTTTGCAACACCCTTTATTATTCGCAGATAGAATCCTAAACGCGGATCATTTCTCAATCTTCATGCCTGACAGGAATGCGTTGATGAATCCGTCCAGATTGCCGTCCATAACCGAATCGACATCTACAACCTCATATCCGGTCCTGTGATCCTTTACCATCGTGTAAGGACAGAACACGTACGATCTGATCTGAGAGCCCCAGGCAATCTCCATCTGGTTGCCTTTGAGGTCGTCGATCTTCTCCATCTGTGCAGCTTGGGCGAGAGCATAAAGCTTTGCCTTGAGCATCTTCATACATGTCTCTCTGTTCTGGACCTGTGATCTCTCTGACTGGCAGGCGACAACCACGCCGGTAGGTTCGTGAGTCATACGGACAGCCGTATCTGTCTTATTGATGTGCTGACCGCCCTTACCGGTAGCTCTGTAAGTATCTACGCGGACATCTTTCATGTCGATCTTGATATCGATGGTATCGTCAAGTTCAGGCATTACTTCACAGGATGCAAATGACGTATGTCTTCTTCCGGATGAATCGAAAGGCGATATCCTTACGAGACGGTGCACGCCAAGCTCTGACCTGAGGAATCCATACGCATTCTCCCCGGATATCATCACCGAGCAGCTCTTTATGCCGGCAACATCACCCTCAAGGTATTCGAGTTCCTTTGTCTCATAACCGTGAGCCTCAGCCCACCTCAGGTACATACGGTAGAGCATGGATACCCAGTCCTGGGCCTCTGTTCCGCCGGCACCTGCATTAAGCGTCAATATAGCGTTATTCTTGTCAAACTCCTGAGTAAGCAACGTCTCAAGGCGCATCTTCTCAAAATCAGCCTTGAGCGTATCCAGACCGGACTTCAACTCATCCAATGAATCAATATCCTCTTCCTCATTGGCAAGCTCGCAAAGAGCAAGCAGGTCTTCCCTGCTGTTATGAAGACCGTTGAATCCGTCAACCTTCTTCTGAAGCCGTGCAAGATTAGTCTGTAGGCTCTGAGCCTTATCAACATCATCCCAGAATCCGGGTTCCTGTGTTCTGGCTTCGAGTTCGCTTATCTGAGTCTTCACCTGGTCAATATGAAGCGAATCTTTAAGTGTCATTATAGGTTCTTCAAGAGCTTCAAGCTCCAGCCGGATGTTATCAAATTCGAGCATTATCCGTTACCTTTCTTAATATCATCAACAAATTCCTTAAGCCTTACCATCGCTTCCTTAATGTTATCAATGGAGGCTGCATAACTGATCCTGACGTGATATTCACCGCACTCACCGAAAGCCTTGCCCGGCACTATTGCGACCTTCTTCTCAAGCAGGAATCTCTCACAGAACTCATCCGACTTCATTCCAAGTCCCTCAATTGACGGGAAAGCATAGAATGCACCGTAAGGTGTAAAGCACTTCAGTCCCGCATCAGCAAGTCCCTTGAGAAGCACTCTTCTTCTGTGGTTATACTCATTGCGCATCTCTTCGATAGCCGCATCGCCATTCATAGCAGCTTCTATTACAGCGAACTGGGACGTTGAAGGCGAACTCATGATGCAGTACTGATGGATCTTGGTCATTGCCGCTATAACGGGCTTAGGGCCGATACAATAACCGATCCTCCATCCGGTCATGGCATAAGACTTGGAGAATCCGTTGATCATAACAGTTCTGTCTGCCAGTTCCGGGAACTGTATCAGAGAAGCGGGCCTGTCACTGAGATAATTAAGCTCGCAGTACAGCTCATCGGAGATGATCATGATATCAGGGTGCTTAACGAGGACATCTCTGATCGCACAGAGATCTTCATGTGTCATAACGGCGCCTGTAGGGTTGCTGGGATAGCCGAGAATAAGATACTTTGTCTTATCAGTAATGGCTGCCTCCAGCTCCTCGGGCATGAGCTTATAGTCATTCTCTTCTTTTGTCGAGATAACGACGGGTACACCGTGCGCGAACATGACGGTCGCTTTGTAAGCAACAAAGCACGGCTCCACGATTATGACCTCGTCACCGGGATTGATGAGTGCACGGGCAACAAGATCGAGACCTTCACTGCCGCCTACCGTGATCAGTATCTGGGATTTGGGGTCATATGATACAGAATATCTTCTGCTGATATAGTCACATATTGCCGTTCTTGCTTCGATATATCCCGAATTGGGAGAATAGTGCGTGTATCCGTCCCTCAACGAATTAATTCCCGCTTCGCGGATGCTCCACGGCGTTACAAAGTCAGGCTCACCGATAGATAACGAGATGACATTACCCTTCATCTCATTGGCAAGATCAAAGAAACGTCTGATCGCAGAAGGCGGAACCTGATTTACAACATCAGAGATCTTATCGGTATAATCGCTCATAATATAACTGCCTGCCTGTCGTCAGAATCCTGTGCATCGAACATGATACCGTTGGCTTTATATTTCTTAAGTATGAAGTGTGTGGTTGTCGACAGAACACCTTCCTGTGTAGCTATCTTCTGGTTAACAAAGTTAGCTATATCCCTGAGGCTCTTGTCCTCGTAGATGACCATAAGATCAAATCCGCCGGACATCAGATAACATGCAGATACCTTATCGTATTTGCTCAGGATATTTGCAACCTGATCATAGCCCTTGCCCTTCGTAGGTGCGATCCTTACTTCGATCATACCGATGCAGTGCTCAGGCAGCTGCTTCTCCCAGTTAATATTCGTCGTATACCCGAGAATGATCTTCTCATCTTCAAGATACTTGATCTCTTTGGCTAATTCTTCTTCGGTAACGCCGAGCCTTACAGCCATATCCTCATTTGTCAGTCTGGCATCATTCTCGATCATTCTCAACAATTCGATGTGGTCAATCATGTAATTCACCTCTTGATAATATAGAAACTCACCCGCAACATAGGATTATACTATGTTTGGGGTGAGTTAGTAAACTTTTTTGTCAGATGCGTGCTACGCCGGAATCTCTTGCAGCCTGGGCAACTGCAGCAGCAACAGTCTTGCCGACTCTCGGATCGAAAGCATCCGGAAGGATCTTCTCGGGATTGAGTTCCTCATCAGATACGAGAGAAGCAATAGCATTGGCTGCAGCTATCTTCATCTCATCATTGATATCTGAAGCTCTTACATCGAGAGCACCTCTGAAGATACCCGGGAAAGCAAGAACGTTATTAACCTGATTCGGGAAATCAGATCTGCCTGTTGCCATAACAGCAACGCCGGCCTTCTTAGCTTCATCGGGAAGGATCTCAGGTGTAGGGTTAGCGCAGGCAAATACGATAGGATCCTTTGCCATTGTAGCGACCATGTCGGCTGTCAGAACGCCGGGAGCGGATACACCGATAAACACATCAGCACCGACGATAACGTCAGCAAGCGAGCCTGACTTCTTACCGGGGTTGGTGATCTTAGCCATCTCTTCCTTTGCGGGATTGAGACCGTCACGTCCGTCATAGATAGCGCCCTTACGGTCACAGAGGATAACATTCTTAAGTCCTCTTGAGATGAGGAGCTTTGTGATAGCGATAGCTGCGGCACCTGCACCGTTAACAACAACATGGATATCCTCCATCTTCTTGCCTACGATCTTGAGTGCATTGGTGATACCTGCCAGTGTAATGACTGCAGTTCCGTGCTGGTCATCATGGAAGATCGGGATATCAACGTCAGGTCTCTCCTTGAGCTTCCTCTCGATCTCAAAGCATCTGGGTGCGGAGATATCCTCGAGGTTAACACCGCCGAATGAACCGGCAAGGAGTGCCACTGTCTCAACGATGGTATCAACATCTTTGGATCTTATACAGAGAGGGAAAGCGTCCACACCGCCGAAAGCCTTGAACAGTGCACACTTGCCTTCCATAACGGGCATTCCTGCCTCAGGTCCGATATCGCCGAGTCCGAGTACGGCAGTACCGTCCGTTACTACGGCAACAAGGTTATGACGTCTTGTATATTTATATGAGAGATCCACATCCTTCTGTATCTCGAGGCAAGGTTCAGCTACACCGGGAGTATATGCTATTGCGAGTTCCTCCTTTGTCCCAACTGGTGCTCTTGAGATTACTTCGATCTTACCCTGCCACTCAGTATGCTTCTGAATAGCCTTTGATTCATTAGCCATATGAATACCTCCAATTTCTTTTTGCTAGTATATTGTATAGTTTTCGCCTCGAAAATGCTATTAAAAAAGGTTAACTTTTATTAGTTTTATTGATTATTCGGATACTTTGCGTATATGTGTATGCATAAGCACAGATCCTGGCAAAACACATGTAGTACCAGACATCAAGGAAGCTGCGTATTATCGCATATGCCGTTCCCGACAGATATGACACAAGAGTCACGAGGAATCCCAGGAGCATGTAGATAACGTATGTGCCTGTAATATCGCGGAGTATCAGGATATAAAAGCCACGCGTTCTTCCGGCGCTGCCGCCAATCGATGCGAAGAATCCCTTGTCACCCGACAGATAGCATACAGGGATCGTACAGATTATGGGGATCGCCAGAAGGAAAAGTATCACGAGATAAACCGCCAGCAGAGCAAAAGGAAGGAATATTACCGAGAACACAAGGCACAGTATAACAAACCTGCCCCAGAACGCGGATAAAGGAATATTCTCCTTCCCGTTCCTGCTTCTTAGATCACGCAGCACAAGGCCTGAATAGAACAGCGAAGTCATAATGCATATGTAGAGGACAAGAACCGTAAGGAACAGGAATATCCAATTCTCATACGTCAAAGGGATAACGGCGAGTTCATCTGTCATCTGTCCTGCAGTCATTATGTTGCGGAACCATGCTGCGAACTGAGAGAAATCTGAATACTCGGGCGGAAGAAAGTTCATAGCGGTCTTTATTCCGAGCATAAACAAGAATATGAGCTTAGAGACGATCCCTTTGCCGAGATCATCTATATTGAAATAGTTCCTGGCCCACATCTTAAGATTAAGAAGAAACACTCATTACTCCTTTTGTAATAATTACTCTAAAATTTCGCATATAACAAATAAAAAATCAAGAATAATGACCAAAACCCGCGAAACCAACATATGATATTATAATTAAGTATATTATTATTCAGGCGGTATTTTTTTTATGAATGGTTTTACTGTAAATCCCGATCTTCTCTGCGTCATCCCACCGGAACTTCATAAGGTCGAAGATATAACAAGGATCCTCGATGAACATCCCGAGATCAAATTTGTATCTCTCGTTGCCGTCGACCTGGCCGGCAATGACACTGATGAGAAGATACCTATTGCTGACTTCCATGATAACCTTACAAATTATCTTAACGGAGAAGCAGTTCAGACCGACGGATCATCTGTTGTTCTTCCGGGTATTGCCACTCTTAATGACGGTAAGGTGGATCTTATTCCGGACCCTGACGTCGTCTGGTACATCGATTACAATTACGCTCATATAGATACGAAGACAGGCCTTCCCACGGGAACTCTTCGTATCCCCTCCTTCCTTGAGCACAACGGCAAGCCTGTTTGTTCAAGGTCTGTCCTGAAGAAATCAGCCGAATTCTTTGAGCAAAAGCTCACCGAACGACTCAGGGCCAACCCTTCACTTTGCGAAGAGATTGGCTTCACTATAGATGACCTTGACCATATCAACCTCATCATGGCGACTGAACTTGAATTCTGGGTCAATTCACCGGATGAGAAGATCAGCACGGAACAGCTTACTATATCGCAGGAACTTCAGGAACAGTACTGGAAGAGGACAAAGGGCGTTGTCAGGACTGCTCTCGAGCAGGTTATCCTCCTCCTCGACCTCTACGGATTCAATCCCGAGATGGGACACAAAGAAGTCGGAGGAGTTAAGGCTGCCATATCATCTTCCGGTGATTACCATTTCATCATGGAACAGCTCGAGGTTGACTGGAAGTATTCGGACGCTCTCCAGGGCGCTGATTATGAGCTTTGCGCCAGAATATTCATCAAGGAGATATTCCGGCTTCACGGCCTTGACGTGAGCTTCGATGCCAAGCCTCTCCACGGTGTTGCCGGTTCCGGCGAGCACACGCATGTTAATGCCGTTGCTTTCCTCAAGAACGGCAAAAGAGTTAATCTATTTGCTCCCGCCGACATGAAGAAAGATTATCTCAGCCGTCTGGGCTGGGGTTCCCTGTTCGGTATCATGAAGCATTACGATCTCATCAATCCTTTCGTATCTTCTTCAACAGATGCATTCAACAGGCTGCAGCCCGGATTCGAGGCGCCTACACACTGCGTCGCATCAATAGGAATGGATGTTCTTACTCCTTCACGTAACCGCTCTGTTCTTCTTGGCGTTGTAAGATCGGAAGATAAGAAGGCTGTCACAAGGTTTGAACTCCGTGCCCCCAATCCTCACACCAATACATATCTGTGTCTGGCAGCTATCTATCAGTGCATGCTCGACGGCATCGAGTATATGATAGATTCAGGCAAGGATACAAAAGCGCTTGAAGCCGAATTCACAAAGCCATACGGTACACCCGGAGATTATCTTGAGACTGACAGGCTCTACAGATGCGAGGAAGACATCTTCGAGTCTATGACGAGCGATGAACGTGACAGACTGTTCGGCAAGCCTGCTGCAACGGTCTACGATTCAATGCTCGTCCTGGCGGAACACAAGGATGTCACCGGGATACTCTGTGCGGGCGATGTGTTTGACAGAGTGATCCTCGATTCCTATGCAAGAGCCATGCTCGAACGCTGGGAGATGGAACTCCGTGAGAGGATCATTCCCGAGAACAGGTCAAAGATCAGAAGTTATACGAAGAGACATGATGATTCATGCGGATATGATTCGTCCAGATGGGCTGAGATCATGGAACTCAAGGAGTATCTGGCTAAGAACACGGATGCATCAACCTCGCTTTTCGACAGGATCAAGGAAGCGATCGCATCGGGTGATGCTGCCAAAGTCTCCGAGCTTCAGATCGAGATGAACGGCAAAATGAACATTTTGAGAGAGAAGTACAGAGATTACTGCAATAATCAGATATAATGCGTCTTGATCAGGTCAGATTATTATCAGTTATGATGATCCCGGTTATTCTTGCCGGTTGTTCTTCAAAGCCCGATATTGATACTGACAAACTGACAGGAATTGCAGGTTCATTCATATCTGCCATGGCAGAAGGCGATCAGAATAAGATACAGGAATATGCCAAGAACTACGATTACGAGAAGGAGACCGTCATTGTAAGGAACAGATCGTCTGAGACTTATGAGGTTCTCAGGCATGCGATATCTCTGGCATCGGTAACTGATTGTGAAGAACCCGTATACGACAGCGAGAACAAGTCAGTAAAGGCCGAGATTACTTTCTCTTATATAGATCTGTCGGATTTCTGTGATTCGCTTGACTCGGAATTCCTTAAGAAGGATGAATTGATCAGCGCTCTTGATAATTACGGCAAGCGCAAAGAGATAGGATTAGACGTAAGATATGTATATATCGAGGACATCAATTCCTATAAGATATCCTCCTCCTCTGCTCACAAGATATTCGATCTTATCACCAAGGAAATGAATGCTCTCCCCGTCCCTGTCATGATAAGCGAACAGGAAGGTGAAGACATGTTTGCAGCCAGACTTAACGAGATAGCTCAAGGTGAACTCGGAAGTCTGCCGGATCAATTCTATAACGACAACGGATTCCGTCCTTACG
>CADBNJ010000193.1 GCA_902795955.1 Oscillospiraceae bacterium | reverse complement strand
GGTCAGCTGGCATCGGCACTGGAGGCAAGGGAAGCAGCTCTTACCAGATACATCGAGGCTCAGGAAGTTCTCGAAGAGAAACAGGAACAGTTCGAGAAGAGAGTCAGTGCGATGTTCGAATTCCAGAACAAGTCCGAACTGGAACTCATGCTGGAATCTGACAGCGTCGCCGGCTTTTTTACCAACATGGAGCTTATGTCACTCATTGCAGATGCCGACAGCCAGGCTATCGATGAACTGCAGGTAGCTGTGGATGATGCCCAGCTGACAGTTGATAATGCCATGGTTGAGGCGGGCGAGATGCAGGAGATCGCAGATGCCAAGCAGAAGGAACTCGACGAACTTGAGAGCAAGATCGGACAGACATCCTCCGCTCTTGATAATGTAAGCACACAAATAACTTCGGAAGAGAAGATACTTGATGCCGTCAATGCTGAAGCTGCAAGGCTCGACAGGGAACTGAGCCAGATGCAGAGCCAGTATAACAGGCAGAGCAGTTCCTCAAGCAGCAGTTCATCCGGAAGCTCATCCGGAAGTTCATCCGGAGGTTCCTCATCAGGCAACAAATCGAACACCGTATCCGGGATCAAATTCTCCTGGCCTACGGCAAGCCACAAGGTGACAAGTCCCTTCGGATACAGGATCCACCCCATATCCGGAGTCAAAAAACTCCATACCGGAATCGACATCGGCGGCTGCGGCTACGGTGCTACCATATCATCTGCCGCTGACGGTAAAGTTATCAGGGTTGTTACACCTGTTCCCGGCCAGAATAAGGGCGGATCGGGATACGGCAATTACGTCATTGTTGATCACGGCGGCGGATGTACCACATTGTACGCCCACTGCAAGACCGTCAATGTCAAAGTCGGACAGAATGTGTCACGCGGCCAGAAGATAGCAACTGTCGGGAGCACGGGTTCATCGACGGGACCGCATCTGCATTTCGAAGTAAGGATCAACGGCACTCAGAAGAATCCCTTGAATTATCTGCCGTAACCGCCGGTCATCATGTACGATACATTTTACGATGTCCTTGCCTCAAGGTATGATATCCTGCAGTCTGATATGGATTGCGCCCGGTGGGCAGATTATCTGACCGGTCTGATAGACACGTACTGTCATACGGGACCGGAGACGAAGAGCATTATCGATCTGGGATGCGGTACGGGTTCAGTAGATGTGATACTCGCAGCCAAAGGTTTTGATGTGACCGGTATTGATAATGCCGGAGCGATGCTCGAGACGGCAACGGCAAAGAAGAACGCTGATAAGGTAACATGGGTCCTGCATGATATCATAGACTTTGAGATGGACGGCAAGGCCGACTGTTTCCTGTCGCTGCTCGATACGATGGACCACATAATGAGCAAGGCAAAGATAAGCGGTATAATGCGCAATGTCGCAGATCATCTTAATGACGGCGGGGTATTCATCTTTGATGTTATTACGGAGAGGCACCTGAAGGAGACTTTCGGTGAGAATGTTTTCTATCAGGATTATGAAGATTTCCTGCTGCTCTGGATCAATCACTACGATGAGAAGAGGAAGGTCAATACGGCTGAGCTGACATTCTTTGAAGATGACGGAAGCGGCAAATATGACAGGTATGACGGTGAACTTAAGGAGAAGTTCTATCCGGAGAGCTTTTTTGTGGCGGAGGCTGCCAAGGCGGGGCTTACGCACAAAGCAACTTACGGGGAGCTGACACTTGATAAGCCGGGAACGGACGAAGAACGGATATTTATGGTTTTCGCGAAGGAGTAATATGGCCGATCCCTATTTTGTTGAAGGACTTCCCAAGGATATTAATGAGGATCATTTCGTCAAGGCAACGGCGCTTGACGGGTATGTCAAGGCATGCGCGGTGAGGACGACCGGTGTGGTACGCGATGCTCTCAAGTATCACAACACATCTCCTTCGGTGACTGCAGCCCTCGGAAGGTTCATGACCGCATCGCTCCTTATCTCCGAGAACATGAAGAACGGTGATGATACGCAGACTACGATCATAAAGTGTGACGGTCCTGTCAGGGGAATGACATGCGTATGCGATTCATCCTTCCACTGCAGGGCTTACCCGGTGAACAGCAGTATAGAAGGCGACGAAGTCCCTAACGTTAAGGCGGCAGTCGGGACGGGTACGCTCACCATAATAAGGGATATAGGATTGAGAGAGCCGTACTGCGGACAGGTCGAGCTGAAGACCGGCGGGATCGGCGAGGACTTTACTTATTATCTGATGGCATCCGAACAGACGCCCTCCATCGTGGCACTCGGCGTACTTCAGGAGAACGGCGTCATAAAGCATGCGGGAGGCATGATGGTCCAGCTCATGCCGGGATATACAGACAGGGATGTTGACTACCTGGAGAGCAGGGCGAAAGGTTTCCCCGACTTTACGTATTTCCTTGATGAGGGCTTTACTCCGGCGCAGATTCTCGATCTCTTCCTCGGAGATCCCAAGATCAGCTACCTGGAGGCTTCACCCGTATCTTTCAGATGCACCTGCAGCAAGGAGAAGATGTCCTCCGGCCTGGTGGCGCTGGGCAAGAATGAACTTACTGAACTTGCAGAGGATGACAAGGGGATAGATACAGAGTGCAGATTCTGCAACAGCAAGTATCATTTCACCCCTGAAGAGCTCGTAAAACTAAGGGATGAGGCGTGATTCTGCCGTATGATACGCCCGCTCGGGTGTAAATTCTGATGTTTTTGCATTTTTTGCTTGCCATATAAGAAACACCGTAGTAGAATTGCCCTTGCGCGGTTTGCTCAGAGGGTAATTACGCGCACAAGCTGTGATGATGAAGATTGCCGTGATCATTGGCATCTGCGCAAGGATAGCGGGGAACTTCATCGGAGCAAAGTCGGGACAATAACATGAGGATTCCCGGCGGTTTCGGCGAAGCGTCGGCTTTGACAGCAGTAACGTCTTCCCGGTGGTAGCCAAAGTGCCGTTGAGATCAATGGTAACTGGAGAGACCGGGTTTTTGAATGGGACAGCAGGAAACGCCCGACACGGTTGAAATTATAAAAGCAGAATTTGGAGGAAACAAAATGGCAACACAGAAGATCAGAATCAAGTTCAGAGCTTATGAGCACGAACTTCTTGACCAGACAGTAGCAGGTGTAGTAGATACACTTCAGCGCACAGGCGCAAGCTATTCCGGTCCCATCCCCCTTCCCACAGAGAAGGAGATCGTGACGATCCTTCGTTCACCCCACAAGTACAAGGATTCACGTGAGCAGTTCGAGCAGAGAACTCATAAGAGGATCATTGATGTCTACACACCGTCCGCTAAGACAATGGACGATCTGAGAAAGCTTGACGTACCTGCAGGTGTTTCCGTCGAGATCGACGCGAAGAACTGACCTGCAAGGATCAATCGGGCAGGAGAAGCCAAGACTGCTGCCCGAGGTCATGTTCGCAGAAGATGCGAACCAATAACCTTATAAGGAGGAATACAAGATGAAATTCATTATTGGCAAGAAGTCCGGTATGACTCAGCTGTTCGATGAGAACGGCAATGCTATCCCGGCTACCGTCATTGAAGTAGAGCCCATGTATGTGCTCCAGAACAAGACGGAAGAGACAGACGGCTACAAGGCAGTCAAGGTTGCATCCGGTGCTATCCGCGAGAAGCTCGTAAATAAGCCGGATAAGGGTCAGTTCAAGAAGGCTGACGTAGAGGTAAAGAGATACATCCGCGAGTTCGAGGCGGATGAGGAATACGCTCTTGGCCAGGAGATCAAGGTATCCGATATGTTCGCAGTCGGTGATCACGTTGATGTATCCGGTGTATCCAAGGGTAAGGGATTCCAGGGCAACACAAAGCGTCACGGCCAGAAGGGCGGTCCTTCAGGTCACGGCTCCATGTATCACAGAAGAGTCGGTTCTATGGGCGCTAACTCAACACCCGCACGTGTTATGCCCGGCAAGAAGATGCCTGGTCACATGGGTGCTGTTAACTGCACTGTTCAGAATCTCAGCGTAGTAATGGTAGATGGCGACAGAGGAATCCTTGTCCTCAGAGGTGCAGTACCCGGCCCTAAGGGCGGTATGGTCACCGTTAAGACATCTGTTAAGGCTAAGTAAGGCGGGAGGACTAAATAATGGCTAAATTAGATATTTACAATCTCAGCGGTGCCGTTACAGGTTCTATCGAGCTTTCTGACGATATCTT
>CADBNJ010000192.1 GCA_902795955.1 Oscillospiraceae bacterium | reverse complement strand
TCCTGTCATCATCAATGTCTCTGACATGAAGGACGCAGGATCTGACGAAGAATAACTGCTATTGCATTTTCGGGACATCGGTATAAAATATTCACGTTAATAAATACGTGAGGTATCGTTATGTCTGATAACAGCAGGGTATACAGGTTGCTTGTAATTAATCCCGGGTCGACTTCGACCAAGGTGAGTTTATTCGATAATGAGACGCTTGTCTTCGAGAAGAGTCTTTTCCATGAAGCTGCGGAACTGCTTAAGTATCCTCATGTAAACGGACAGATGCCGTTCAGGTACGGTGTCATCCTTGATATGCTCAAGGATGAGGGCATCGATCCGGCAAGCATTGACGCATTTGTCGGAAGAGGCGGAAGCGCACATACACAGCCCGGCGGCATTACAAAGATCGATCAGAGACTCTACGATGATACGGAAGCTGCGGTAGGCGGCAGTGAACACCCTGCCAAGCTCGGTGTTATGCTCGCCTGGGAATTTGCATGCAAATACGGCAGGGATGCATATACTCTCAATCCCACAAATGTTGATGAATACTGCGATTACGCGCGCCTTACCGGTATTAAGGGGATCTACCGCGTATCTCATTCTCATGTGCTTAACCAGAAGGCGGTTGCAGAGTATCACGCCGAGTCTCAGGGCAAAAAGTATGAGGACATGAACCTTATCGTCGCTCATATTGACGGCGGTATCACTGTATCCGCACATGATCACGGCCGCATGGTGGACGGGAACATGGGTGCTGACGGTGAAGGTGCATTCTCTCCCACGAGGATCGGAAGTGTTCCGGTGCTGTCACTCCTTGACTATCTGGAGGATCATTCGCTTGATGACGTAAGGCTCATGTGTTCCAGAGCAGGCGGATTTGTACAGTTTTTCGGGACGTCAAACGCCGATATAGTCCATGATCTTGTCGATAAGGGCGATGCCAAGGCAACTCTTGTATGGAAGACGATGATCTATCAGGTATGCAAGATGATAGGAAGCATGAGTGCCGTTCTCTGCGGCAAGGTTGACGGGATCCTGCTTACCGGAGGACTGATGAGATTTGACGATGTCAGGGAGATGATCCTGGAACACTGCGGATTCATCGCTCCAATAAGCGTTTATCCCGGAGAGATGGAGCAGGAGGCGCTTGCGATGCCTGCGCTCAAGGTGTTGAGGGGACAGATAACACCCGCTGTATACTCCGGCAGGCCCGTCTGGTCCGGCTTTGAAGGGATCGATATCTGAAAATCGACAATGACGGTCTGCAATAAGCCGCTTTTTTCGTTATGTTGTTGTCATATAATGAAGCATGTATAGTGTTATAATACAGTTCGAGCCTATGCTCATTTATACAGTAAAAGAGGGAATAGACATATATGAGCTACTACAACGAGTATAACGACCCCAGACAGTATCAGAACAGCGGGAGCGGCGGACAGGGAAGACCTTCCGGACAGCGCAGGCAGAATACGAGGCCTGCGAACCCCGATTATGCCATGTACGGCTATACATCCAATAAGGATTATTCGTCCTCTTCCAACAGAAGGCCGAGATCTTCAGGCGGAAGCAAGGGAAGACGCGGCAGAATGTATTCTCTGGCATTGTTCATGCCGCTCGTGCTTATTTACTTCGAAGCTGTATTTACCATTCTCACTCACAATGATGCCACTTTTCTTCAGAGACTGATGCCTGTACTGTTCTGCATAAGCCTCGGAGGTTTTGCTTATATCATCTGCACGATCACTCCGTCGGAGAAGGTCAATAAGATCATTACCGCAACACTGTTAGGTGCCAATGCCGTTGCTTTCTGTGTGGCATACTTTATCCTCAGGAAATTCGGCGTTCACTACGATCTGAAGACTGTCTTCGCAGGTGCGGCTGATGCTGCAGGCGGATTCGGAGACGAGATATTCAAGATGATCTTCAGTGTATCGGGAATCCTTGCGATCCTGTTCCTGTGGCTCCCGTTCATACTCTACGTCTGGATCGGCAGGAAGCATGATACGGCTGTCGTCAAGTCGAAGAAGATGCGCAATCAGGCGAGGATCGCGGCTCTTGCGGCAGGCATTGTGTTCTTCCTTATCGCAAGACTTGTCGTTCTTATCGCACCTTCTCTCCGCGATGCATATTCCAAAGAATACAGCTATGAGTCTGCCGTTAACAACTTCGGCCTTCTGACTGCGATCAGGCTGGATACCCTTCATTCGATGGGCTTCGGCGGAGGTGATGACGGCTTCACGGATGATACGGGTGTTACGGTTCCTACGAGCACGAAGCCCGTGATCACGAACGATCCTTCCGTCACGCAGGCTCCCGATGCATCGCCTACGCCTACTCCGAGAGAGTATGGTCCCAATAAGATGAATATTGATTTCGCTGCCCTTGCAGAATCGGCATCGGGCCATACGAAGGATCTTGATGAGTATGTCAATTCACTGACTCCCACGATGGAGAATGAGATGACAGGTCTGTTCAAGGGTAAGAACCTGATATTCCTGTCAGCCGAGGCATTCTGTAAGGAGGCAGTATCCGAGGAGCTTACGCCTACCATCCACCGCCTCATGACGAAAGGCGTGTATTTCAAGGATTTCTATCAGCCGGCAAGCGCAGGCACGACGGGCGGTGAGTACCAGAATATCTTCGGTATGCTCCCGATGGACGGCGGATCCTC
>CADBNJ010000191.1 GCA_902795955.1 Oscillospiraceae bacterium | reverse complement strand
CTGTAACCACGGTTGATCTGAATCTTACCGTTGTCATCTACCCATGCTACTCTGAACATGATCTGTCTCTCAGGCTCAACTATCCTCTCGAGGATCTGCTTCTCCTGAATGTCAGGGCGAATAGCGAGTACAGGCTCGATAGAAGAAAGGAACTCATATACAGCCTGATGGAACTCGGGCTCGTTGGGGTTCTTCTTGATAACGCCCTGCATAACACTGTTTAAATACGCGTTGCTTACTGTGTAATCCATAATTACCGCCTTTCTGTTCGCTGTTTTGCAAGTTGAAACAGCTTATCTTTCATTTTTACTGCTAAAAGCTGAAAATCACCAAAGCAGATTTTTACAGTAAACAATAATAATATAAACCATAATATATGGCAATAGTTTTTTGAGAAATGAAAGTAGCAATTAAGAATCTTTCAAAATCAAGGAACTAATGTGATCTTCGTTCCCTCTGTTGGTTCAGCCGGGGCAACGGCCCGTGCCCTGAACGGATCGTTCTTGGTTATATCCTCGATCGAATCAATGCCAAACACATGTGATATCTCACCGAAATCAGTTATGTTGATGATCCTGTCAATGGAGATAAACAGCAGCAACAGCATGATTATCACGAGCAGTCCGCGCCTCAGCAGCATCATCTGTCTCTCTGATCTGTACTTGGCGTCTACACTCTCTTTGGTGGTATAGCCTACAAGAACATAGACTTTACGCATATCCTTCCTCGGAGGTCTGTTCTTATACTCGTTAACCTTGCGCTTAAAGGCACTCTTGATCCTCCACGGCAGATACTTAAAGAAACGTACGGTAGCACGCCAGGAAGAACCGACGACACCGAGGAATGTTCTCTTGAACCTGCTCCCGGCATCAGATATATATGACTGAATGTCTCTCTCATTATTGTCTGACATAGCTTAGATTATACCATATTATGCTCCCCGTCTTCATTGTATTTGCTGACAAGTAGCTCTATCGCCAGTTTCCTGTATCTGTAGAATGTCGATTTGCTCATGAACAGGCTCCTGCAGACTTCTTCAACAGACATATCCCTGACATAGCAATAATAGATCACCCTCGTACACACACACGGAAGCGACATTATATAGGTCAGAAGCTTCCCTGCTTCTTCCTTCCGCCTGATATGTTCGCGGTATTCCGACAGCGTATTGTTCATATACCGGGAATACCCGTCAACAAACTTCTCATATATCATGAGCCGTTCATTCGAATTATTCGCGAAAGCAGTCGGCGCTGAAGTCCTGACCGGCGCATAATCATGTACATACATATTTCTGATCATGCTGTCGCGCTCCTCAAATGATTCGTAGTAATAGATGAGATTGTGCTTCGCTTCTTCACTGATCGTGTTGATGTCACCGGCAAGTGTGCGGAGCTTTGCCGTTAATTCTTCTGCAGTCATATTTACCCGGAATTCCGAACAAGTGTTTGACAAAGAAAATAACAAAGTATACAATAAAACAAATAAATGTTTGGAGGTGTCTTATGTCCAATTCTACATCCAAATCAGCTAAGTCTATTGAAAGTGTTTATAATTATGTCTGTCAATACATTCACGAGAATGCCATATCCCCTTCTGTTCGGGATATCTGTGCCGGCGCAGGCCTCAAATCGACTTCTTCCGTACACTCTTATTTGAAGAAGCTCGACGAGATGGGCCGCATTGAGTACAGGCCGGGTCTGCGAAGAGCCATCATCCTCAAGAATACTGATCCTGACGCCATCCCTGAGACGCCGTCCATCTCAACAACAGATCTTGTCTCACTTCCCTGCATAGGTAAGATAACTGCAGGTGTGCCGATACTGGCACATGAGAATTATTCTGACGAAGAGATCATAGTCAGCAGATCGCTTATCGGCAATGGTGAAGCATTCATTCTCAAGGTTAAGGGCGACTCAATGATCGACGCCGGTATCCTTGACGGTGACTATCTCATCATCCGTAAGCAGAGTTTCTGTGAGGACCGCGATATCATCGCAGCTCTGATCGAAGACGAAGCAACTGTTAAGCGCTTTGGCAAGCTCAACGGCAAGCCATATCTCTTCCCGGAGAATGAGGCATATGCTCCCATACCGTTTTACGATGAGAACTGCCGCATTCTCGGCAAGGTTGTCGGATTACACAGATATCATATTTCCTGACCTCCTTCCTGTCCTAACTTTAATAGGTCAGAGGTCCTGATTTCAACAAATTTGTATTTTTGGTAGTGTTTTTAGGACATTATGTTATAGCGCTCAGAATATCGTCTGTCATTTTGTAACTTTCGGGCGATATTTTGTAAATCCCGGGAATAGTCCTGAACCATGTTAATTGCCTCTTGGCATAATGCCTCGTATTCAGCTTGAGGTCATATACAGCCTTGTCAAGAGATATCTCCCCATTGATATAAGGCTTCAGCTCCTTATAGCCTATTGCCTGGAATGCCGTAGTCTTAAGATCTCCATATGTACTGTAGAGCCACTTAGCTTCCTCTACCAGACCAAGCCCGATCATCACGTCAACTCTTCTGTTTATCCTGTCATACAGCACATCGCGTTCGATATCGGGCTGGAAT
>CADBNJ010000190.1 GCA_902795955.1 Oscillospiraceae bacterium | reverse complement strand
TTGGTATCAAAGTATCTGATATCACATATGTTTTGGCCACGCATTATCATCCGGATCATATAGGTCTTGTAAGTGAACTCATGAGCCGGGGCGTAAAGCTCATCATTATGGAATCGCAGACGGATCTTGTGCACTTTTCAGACGCGATATTCGCGAAAGAACCATACCTTGGTTATAAGCCGATAGATGAGAGCCGGGCACAGGTTATCCCTTTTGAGGATTCGCGCGAGTTTTTGAAGGACCTCGGGATTGAAGGGGAGATCATCTCTACCCCGAGTCACAGTGAGGACAGTATCTCGGTCCTTCTTGATGACGGCACTTTCATAGTCGGTGATCTGGAGCCTCTCGAGTACCTCGAAGCATATGAGGATAACGGGAAGCTTAAGGCTGATTGGGATACGTTGCTGAGAGCTGAGCCCAAACGGATCATATATGCGCATGCAAATGAGAGGATGTTCTATGAGCATAACACTAAGAAAAGCTGATATTGATGACATCCAAAAGATCTGGCAGATGCAGGTCGAAGCTTTTAGCGGTCTTCTCGATAAGTATCAGGATTATGACCTGAGTCCTGCTGCAGAAGATTCCGGCAGGATCCGGGAGAGATTCGATCAGCCATGGACAACATATTTCTTTATTTCAGCTGAAGGCAAAGATGTTGGTGTGATAAGGATCATTGATAAGAAGGACGGTTCGAGGAAACGCATCTCGCCCTTGTGGATCATGGAAGAGTACAGAGGCAAAGGATATGCACAGGATGCGATCCTCGCCGTTGAGAAGATATACGGCGCACATTACTGGGAACTTGACACGATACTTCAGGAGGAAGGCAATCTCCATCTCTATGCGAAAATGGGTTACCATCAGACCGGACGCATTGAACATATCAACGACCGCATGGATATTGTCTTTTACGAGAAGGATTAGACAGTCTTCGCGCATAAGGAGAAAAGTTTATGGCGATCACCTCTATCAGATATATTATGACGATATTCAGTCCGACGATGGACCATTCTGTAGGAGGCCGGATACCGTTGTCCGGAGAGGAGCATGAGATAACGCGGTATAGCAGGGATTCTTATGAGACCTCGGTCAAGCGCTTTAAGCTGTCCCAAGAGACCATAGACCGGTATTTGGCCCTGATCGGGAAATACGGCATCGAAGAGCAGGCAGGAAAGATAGAGCAGGCACCGGAAGTCTTCAGAGACGAACATTCCCATAGGGTATCGTTCCTCATTTTATGTTACGATGACGGTTCCGAGAAGAAGGTGGCTTTTGGGGAAAATGACGCGTCATGCAAGGAGGCGGCAGAAGAGTTCGGCAAACTGTTCTTCACTGCAACTTCGGATGAGGATCTCATCTCAGAAACTCTGGAATATCCGACTCTGAATCAATGCCGCGCGATGAAGGAAGAGCATGGCCCCGTTGTTGCGGTAGAGACCAGTTTTTCTTCATCAGGCATGATGTACGGCAGCAACCGGAGTGTAGTTCAACTTGTTGAAAAGGTTGAGGGCGTTGACGGTACGGTCCGTGTTACGGTCAAGATGAAGGCCGGCAATGAACCCGAAGCGTCTGACAGCAGAGAACTGAGATCCGGCATACTGACAAAGGTGCAGGAGATATCCGACCGTGAGAATCTCCCCTGTTGGCATTATGCTTCGATCGATCCTTCGATCCCTGTCGACCGGTCAATGATGCCGCTGGATTATTCAAGTCACGGCTGCGTAAATATATACTACGACGATTCGCTGATCACCGGATGCCCGAGAGTAAAACGCACGATCGGTGAGAGCGCATGCAAGATGGGCGGAGATGAAGTCAGCAGCCTGCTGTCGAAGATGGTAGGTGACTGTGTTGCCGGGTCAGGCGTTGACGTTAAGATGCCGGAAGTGAAGTTTCAGGACTTTTCGCCCTTGGGTATGGGAGCGGATCCTTCAGCTGCTAATGCGTCTGAGGGCATCATGCCAGCTCAGAAAGCAGCTGTGGCAGCACAGTCAGCACAGAGGGATGCTGATGGCACCTGGACCTGCAGTAAGTGCGGGCAGGAAGGAAACACGGGCATGTTCTGCCCAAACTGCGGTTATCCGGCAAAATGAGGGCGATATTTCGGGAAAATATGAGATTCTTGCGGAATCCGAAGGATTTAAGATTTCTTCGGAAACGCTTATGCCAGTGCTCTATGCCCTGTCCGGGAAGTGCTTTGAGCACGAGCG
>CADBNJ010000189.1 GCA_902795955.1 Oscillospiraceae bacterium | reverse complement strand
TTCCGGCTTAACCGCATCGACAATTATCGAATAATGCTGTTCATATATTACCATACCCGGCTTGGAATGCGGGATCTTCTTAACGTGTGATACAGGGCAGTAATCGATCTCGACCTTGAGTGATCCGGATTCGTCGCTTACAGTGTTGGAGTGCTCTTCCAGGATCGTGCTCCTGGAGTAGTAAGCAGCAGCCTGTGCAGCCTCGATAACCGCCGTGTCAGACGGCATCTCCTCGCCGGGCCTTACTCTGAGGATCACATGTGTGCCGGGAAGGTCTTTGATGTGGAACCACCAGTCGTTCTTGTCGGCGATCCCGAAAGTCAGCTGATCATTCTGAATGTTGTTGCGTCCTGACAGGCATGTATAGCCGTCCGATGTCGTGAACCGTCTGTAACTTAATGATTCCTCGCTCCTGTGCTTGTCCTTGCTCCTCGTTGTGCCGTTCTTCTTAGCCTGTGCGATCTTGGCGGCATTGCGCAGCGCGCGTGAGGCTGCTTTGCCTGATTTTGCTCTTCCTACCATCTTGTTGGGGTCGCCGCTGCTTTGTCTGACATCGCGTTTTTTGCCTGTATCGCGCATCAGTTCCGAATTGACTTCCTCTTCGCACGCCAATATATCCTCGGCGGAGGATGCTGAAGTTACTGCATTCTTAAGTGAGCGGAGGTAGCTGATCGCCATCTCGTCTTCCTTGATGTATCCTTCTGATACCTCCATCTTGCGCTTTGCCTTCCTCCAGCGCTTATAGTAGTCCTGTGCGTTGGCAGAAGCGCTGAGAGACGGATCAAGAGGGATCGTGATCTCTTCCTGAGGATCGGAATAATAATTGAGACATGTAATGGCGGTGTCCTTGGGCTTTGCCATATAGCCGTAGCTCAATAACAGATCACCGTAGAGCTTGTATTTATCTGACTGACCGGCATCCTCATAATCGCTTCTGTGGATCTCATATTTGCGCATCAGCCTCGATAATGCGTTGTTTACTATCTGAAGAAGCCTGTGGCGTCGCATGTCCAGGTTGATGTTCTTCTCCTTGACGCTGTAGTACTGTTCGATGCAGTCTGACAGGGAATCAAATTCCTTTACCTGAGGGTATCCCGGGTATCTGAGTATGGAGAATTCCTGGGCATCACCGTTAACATCCGAGTACAGGTAAGCCTTGAATGAGTGATCGGTAATAGAACGGAAGAAGCAGATGAGTTCGTTCATAAGCCTGTCTTGCGTATCTTTGCCGATATCTCTTATGCAGGCGCGTTCATCTATGTCGCAGTTGATGCATATCCCGCGTGCGAGATTGGGCGACATACCCCTGATGGAATTGAGAAGCGCCTTTGTAACGGGCCTTCCCGATTCTTCGGGTAGTATGGGGAGCTCTCCTTTTGCCAGCATAGCGAGACAATCGGCAGGGAGGAGCTTATTCTGTGTCTGCGGGTACTCGTATATCCTGGCAGGCATAACTTCTCTTACTCTGCTGACCTGGAAATCGACGTGAACTGCGGAGTCAATGATCTTGCCTGATTCGTTGACGAGGATTATGTTGGCAAAGCGTCCCATCAATTCCACTATCAGCCTGAAAGTCCTGCTGTCGTGCAGCTCATCCGTATTGGACAGCGTGAATTCTATCAGGCGCTCGTATCCGGGATTTGTTACTGACATGATCCTGGAACCGGCTATGTATTTACGCAGAAGCATGCAGAAAGAAGGCGGCATCTGCGGATTGTCGCGTACATTCTCACTCAGGTTGATGTGCGGATCGGAAGGGAGGATGGATATAAGAAGCTTCTTAATACCCGAATAACCTCTCAAATGAAGTATTACCGTATGCTTGTCAGGCTGGAATATCTTGTCGATGCGGCACCCTGTCACAGCCGAAGCAAGTTCGTCAGTAAGGAGACCGAGTGTAATGCCGTCAACAGCCAATTATTTTACCCCGTCTTTATTCTCGGGAGAGGATTTCCTGGATGAGCCGATGGAATAGATCATTATGAAGAGCCATGCGGCAGCAGCGATTATCAGTTCTATGCCAAGCAGTACGAAGAAACGCTGATAGGTATTCCAGGCAATAAGCAGGTCGATACCGACGAGGACGGCCGTTACCAGGATCGTCATGATTGGAACGAATACCTTTGTCTTTGTGAAGGCGTGCCAGTAGTCGCCGATACCTACCTCGACTATATCGTCCTTGCTTCGTCCTGAAGGCTGTGGCTTCGTTGTCTGCTTCCTGTGCGCGGAGG
>CADBNJ010000188.1 GCA_902795955.1 Oscillospiraceae bacterium | reverse complement strand
GGTTACCCGGTGGGGTGTAGATTGAGCAGTATACTGCGCAGGCAGAGTAAAGTCACTCCGATCGTTCAAGTCACCTCAGACACTCGCGGTGAAGCCCGCAACAGTTTGCGAGCGGACTTCCGCAGGTTTGGCGCCGGGATGTTGCCTGAAGGATCTACTTGGCAAAAAAGCGAGCGCCAAAACCGAGGACTGTAGCGAGCAAGTCAGTCGAGGGCGTCTGTTACGAATCCATTACAAACAGTTTAAGATTTCCTCAAACCTATATTAAAGACGGCATGCCTTCGTTAAAATAACCATAGCGGCTTTTCGACATGCCGCATGAACAGGAAGGGATGGCTCAGGATGAGGCGCATTACGCAGAAGAAAAAGATCAGAATGTCATTTATTCCGGCAATGATATCGATTGCCCTGATCGTTGTTATCGTTCTCATCATCACGAGATTCAACTCGATCATGCAGCAGCGCGAGCGCATCGTGGCTGAGTCGAAGCAGCTTGCGGCACAGGAACAGTCCCTCAAGGACAGGCTGTACTCGGTCCGGCTGACCGGCGGCGCCGCAAATGACAAGGAGAAGGTAGAGAATATTGCCAGGGGACAGCTTGACATGGTCTATCCCGGCGAGATCGTATTCAGGATTTCAGGCGAATAGCCTTGAGATAAACGAATTGCACACACACGAGATAAACCCGGCATTACCACCTCATTGCCGGGTTTATCAATATATCTACTCGATCATCCTGATCTGGAATCTGTCGAATCTGACCTTCTCCTGGTACTGGTCGGAGAAGAAAATGGTCTGGTAGAAGGCGGCGAATTCCTTTGTGTTTTTCTTCATCCAGACGGGAACGGGGATGTCGAGTTCCCTGCACAGAAGGATAAGCGCTGATTCCAGATTCTTGGAGAAAGGGGCGTCCTGATCTGATATCAGTTCCACCTCTTTGATCTCTGACATACGGTTGCCGACAAAAAGACGTCCCTCTAATTTCATACGGATACCTGCCTTATTTTCACCTTTTCTTTGCCACTATTTTGCCTTTTTTGAACCTTAAAGTAAATCCCAATCGTGATATGATATGGGTGTTCAAAGTAATTGTTCCTTAACTTCATAACACCCTCCTTACAGCACTGGCTCTTGAAGTCAGTGCTATTTCTTTGTGCAATTTTAATATTTCGTTTTTAAATCTTTTGTAAATACCACGATTTTGCCTATTAGATTATTGAAGAAATAGGGTTCGCGTTGTAATATATTAGGTAGATTTGCACAAAAAAGTGTGTTTTTAGGAGGTTCTTTTTATGAAAAAGTGTCCCGATTGTGGAATGGTAATTGCTAATCAGGCTATCAGATGCCCTAAATGTAAATTTACTTTTACTGAAGGTGAAGGAGGTGCACCTGCAGGCGGCGGCGCCGTTCCTCAGGCAGCGGCAGCAGTATCTGCGGCAGCTACAGGCAAGACCGGCGGCAGAGACGGAATCATGCCTATGGTAGAAGTTAATGCGTCTAACGTTGATGAACTCTATTCACAGCTTAAGGCAGCTATCGTCAAGAGAAAGACCGAATTTGACCACTTTATCGATTTCCTCGAGAACAGAACAGCATGGCTTACAGCTCCCGCAGAACTTGAGGGACCTCTTGCATGTGAGAAGGGTCTCCTCATCAGGAGCGTAGGAACAGCTAAGCAGCTCCTGAGGATCAAGGATACGATCATGCCTCAGCTCGACGAGGAGTCGGCTATCATAATCTCCCTTTTCCACGAAGTCGGCAAGGCAGGTATCGAGGGCAAGCCTCTCTACATCGTTGAGGAGAAGGCGCCCGCAGCTCCCACATCTGCACTCGGTCTGTCATTCAGCTCTAGGATCTCCAACAATCAGCCTGCTCAGACAACATATGCAGTCAACAGCAAGCTCGTTCACATGAATGTCGGCGTAAGGAGTCTGTATTCAGTATCACAGTTCATGCTCCTGTCTGATGACGAGGCTCAGGCTATCAGCTATGCATCTGACATCGATCTGCTCAAGGGCAAGATCAGTCCTTACACACTGCTCCTGTCAACAGCACTTCAGATGCAGAAGTCGATCTATGAGAATCCTGATGTTGTATCCGGATACAGCTTTACTGTTATCCAGCCTAAATAAGAATAATATCTAACAGTTCTCCATTTTCTTTTTCCTGCCGGGTCAACAGCCCGGCAGGTTTTTTGAGTTTTTACGGGAAGTATATCAATAACAGTTCTTGATGTATTCCGCCAGATATCCGGCAATCGTGGAGAAAGTCTCCGAGACTTTGGATGTGTTCTCGCACTCCACATAGATGCACACTGCAATTGGTTCCTCCGCATCGATTATCGCGAGTTCCGTGTATGCATTCATCTCGACATTGCGTCCGTATATGTGAAGTACCGGCGTACCCTGAGCAAAAGATGAGGCGATGGGACTCTCCACATTTGAATTGGCAAGTGCGTTAATGATACTCTGATATCCTGCAGGATTGGTCGTATAGGCACTGTAGAGGCTCTTGATGTAGTTGCACAGGTCAAAACATGTGGTCCTTCCGGCCCCCTGATGATCCTTGCCGGAATAATCCGTGTAGAATACTTCCTTGTCATATGGCAGGTATGAACTGATGGCATTGATCCTGTCCGTGATGCTCTCCATCCCTCCGAGCTTGTCCAGGACCATCTCCAGGGCGATCCTGTCGTTGTAGGACAGCATCAGGTATTCCAGGAAGCTCAGATATATATTCTTGCCTGAGAAATAATTTGCTGAGATATACGAGCCGTTGACGGCGGCATGACCTGCGTAAGTTATTATTTCGGAAGGGTTGAGGGAGCCGGTGATGAATCTCTCGTTCAGCACCATGCTTACGGGAAGCGCGAAAGTCCCTCCCGGAACGATGGGGTCGAGCTCTTTTATGCCCAGCTCTTCTCCGTTCCTCAAGCTGATATAGCGGAATCCTGCGCGCATATTGCTCTGCTTCTTGATGTAAGACTCGATGTTGTTCTTCATCTGATCGAGCATTACGGCTCTCTTCTGATGCGACACGATCTGGGAACGCAGGGAGGAGAAGTGGAAATCCGTGAGATTAAGCTCTTCAGGCGACGGATCGTTGTTGCCCGTCTCCGATCCTGTCCCGGAAGTCTCCTGTGTCTCGGTGTGGATCGAGGGCGCCAGCTGTGTCTCAGAAGTCTCCGTCGTCTCAGAAGTCTCTGTTGTCTCTGTGGAAGCTGTAGTCATCCTGGACGAAGTGGTCATGTCTATCGTGGTAGTCGTATCCGTCGCCCTGCCTACAAGATCAGGGTAAGCTTCGGCATACTCCTTCTGCTTCGCGGCAACGGTTACCACAAAAACAACAACGAGCACAAGCACAGACAATGCCGCGAGCAGGATAAGCGTTATCAGTTTACGCTTGCCGTGTATCTTCTCGGCTCTGTCAAGAAATGTAGGATTGGGGGCTTTCATCAGAACAATCCGGTAATAGTACCCTCGGAATCAATGTCGATGTCGAGTGCTGCGGGGTGTTTGGGAAGGCCGGGCATCGTCAGGATAGATCCCGTGAGGACGACGACATATCCTGCGCCTGCGCTGACATAGCAGTCTCTTACGGTGATGTTGAACCCTGTGGGACCGCCAAGCTTCTTGGGGTCATCTGACAGGGAATACTGCGTCTTGGCGATGCAGACCGGAAGTCCGCCGAAGCCCTGGGATTCAAGCGCTTTGATCTTCTCTTCGACGCCGTCGATGAATACCACATCGTCTGCGCCGTAGATCTTGGTTGATACCTTGCGGATCTTCTCCTCGATGGAATCACTGAGCTCATAAGTGAAGTTGATGCTGCCGGGCTCGTTGTTCTCAACGATCTCGGCTACTCTGGCAGCCAGTTCCTTTCCGCCTTCTCCGCCGTTCATGAATATATCCGCCGGCTCGAAAACAGCGCCTTCCTTCTCACAAAGGTCCTTAACGATGCCGAGTTCCTCTTCCGTGTCTGTAGGGAAGCGGTTGCACGTAACAACAACGGGAATTCCGAATCCTGACATGTTGGCGATGTGTCTCCTGAGATTTGCAAAACCTTCAATGAGTGCCTCGCGGTTAGGCTCTGACAGCTTGTCTCTTGCCACGCCGGCATTGTACTTGAGCGATCTTACCGTAGCGACTATGACGACTGCTGAGGGAGTGATGCCCGCTTTGCGGCACTTGATGTCGAGGAACTTCTCGGCACCGAGATCAGCGCCGAATCCTGCTTCCGTAATGACGATATCTGCCAGCTTCATTGCCGTTCTCGTAGCGATCACGGTGTTGCATCCGTGTGATATATTCGCGAAAGGGCCGCCGTGAACAAAGGCGGGCACATGTTCTATCGTCTGAACGAGGTTAGGTGACAGGGCATCCTTAAGAAGTGAAGCCATGGCTCCGACGGCACCGAGCTGCCCTGCAGTAACGAGCTTGCCTGACTTGTTATATCCGATGACGATATTGGAGATCCTCGCCTTGAGGTCATCCATGTCGCTTGCCATGCAGAGGGTGGCCATGATCTCGGAAGCTGCCGTTATCTGGAAAGCGTCATCTCTTGTAACGCCGCTCGTTCCGCCGCCTACGCCTACGGTGATGTGACGGAGCGCCCTGTCGTTCATGTCCATGCATCTCTTCCACAGGATCCTGTTCTCATCCAGCTCGAGTTCGTTGCCCTGGAACAGGTGGTTGTCAATCATGGCTGCAAGAAGATTATTGGCTGCCGTAATGGCGTGAAGATCTCCCGTGAAGTGGAGGTTGATGTCCTCCATGGGTACTACCTGTGAATATCCGCCGCCGCAGGCACCGCCCTTTACACCGAAGACGGGACCCAGCGAAGGCTCTCTCAGTGCCAGACATACGTTCCTTCCGAGCTTGGCAAGACCCTGAGCAAGGCCGATACTTACAGTCGTCTTGCCCTCTCCTGCGGGAGTGGGGTTCATTGCAGTCACAAGTACGACTTTGCCGTCCTTAGGCTTCGCCGCCCTGCTGACAGCACCTGCCGTTACCTTGGCCTTGTACTTGCCGTAATGTTCAAGATCTTCGGATCTGAGCCCGAGTCCTGCTGCGATTGTATCGATCGGCTGAAGCTCTGCCTGCTGTGCTATCTGGATGTCACTGAGCATAATATTTCCTCCTGATGTTAATTTGATTACTGTGCCGTTCTAAGCGGTTATCTTACTTCTCCGTGTATGTACCCGACAATCTGCCGCATGCGATCATATTGCCGCTGTTCCCGTTTGCATCCGTATCGAGAGCGAGAATGAATTCCTCGATCCTGTCATTGGAGCCGTTAAGCAGACCTCTGACTCTCTCAACCGGAGCCTTAAGCGCGAAAACATAGACATCATATGTGTGTGTTGATCCCGGGGGCGGGTACGGACCCACATATTCCTGTCTTGTGGCCTGTCCCTCGGCAAGGGATGTTTCCGTTATGGCATCTGACTTCCAGTGCAGCCAGTAGCCCGCATCGGGGTCGATCATGAATATGACATAAAGTCCTGCGCCATCCACGGCTTCCCAGCTGAGATCAGGAGATTTATTGGCGTCGATCTTATTGGCATTTATGTCTGACCAGACGCCGTCCTTCAGGTCATTTGATGTTACTTCAAAGCTCTTGAGGGTATTGATGTATTCAAAACCCGACAACTGTGAAGGACCGGATGTCTCAGATTCTGATGAGGCAGTGCTCTCAGTAACCGTGGCTGCCGTGGCGGATGTGCCGCTCTCTTCTGTCTTGCTGCAAGATGCAAGGCCGGACAGCATGGTCAGGCACAGTAGAGCAGACAATGTCCTTTTGTGATCCATGATAATAAGATTCCCCTTTATAAAAATACACATAACATTTTACATACTAGTTTTTGGCTTTTCAACTTAAAGTGAGGCGTAATATGGACGCTTGGACAGTTTGTTGTGTATAAACACTATATTTTGTGTAAGTTTTACAAAATGCCACTATATATTGTGGCATATAATTGACAAAAAAAAGACATGCTGTTATCCTAATACACGTAATGGGAAATGTTTCTGTAATCAATTCTTAAAGCCCGGGAAACATTAATCTCCACTCATTAGGGAGGGTATACATATGATAATCAGCTCTGATATAGAACTGTGCCGCAAGAAGTTCGAAGAGATCAAAGGCAGAAGAGTAGTGCTTAAGACAAACGGCGGACGCAAAAGGATTATCACATATGTCGGAGAAGTTGATTACTGCTACCCCAATGTTTTTACAGTGAAGTGCGAGCGCAATCCCGGTGAGTTCACGATCGTAAGCTTCAGTTATGTGGATGTTCTTACGAGAACAGTAAGGGTAGGGCTTGTTGCCGATCATCCCGCTGAGGCGATGGAAGCAGTATAATCCT
>CADBNJ010000187.1 GCA_902795955.1 Oscillospiraceae bacterium | reverse complement strand
TCCGCAGCCAGCCTGAATGCGGGATACGTGTTCTCCGGCGCATTGGCTGAATCCCCTCTGTGCGCCACGATCACCGGATACTCCCGGCTGGTCATTGCCTGCTTCCATAATTGAACGTTCTGAACAAAATACACAGAGATAAGCGCAGTGATAAATGCCGCTGATACCAATACGCTCCACGGCTTCCTCCCGTGATTCGCGAACGGCTCGCGGGAGAGGTCGATCTGTCTGCTGTCCTTCTCAATATAATCCGCAAAAAGACGCGTCAGCACCGCGATATTTACTCCCGGCGCCAGCACTGACATGACAGCCCTGTATATGCCTGCAGCAGAAGGTGCCGCGGCTG
Organism: Oscillospiraceae bacterium; assembly: GCA_902795955.1. GTDB lineage: Bacteria > Bacillota > Clostridia > Saccharofermentanales > Saccharofermentanaceae > Saccharofermentans. The sequence goes on along the minus strand of CADBNJ010000187.1, from coordinate 4,482 downwards.
ACAACAATATGTTGACACAGAACTGCAGGACCGGGAATACTGCCAGCCAGGCAACAGTCTTTAAGAACCTGCCCCGGATCAGCCTGAGACTCTCACGGCACGCCGCTGTAAAACTGCACTCCCTGATGACATAGAAGTGCATCGCGAAAACAAAAAGCATCTCCGCCATTAACAAACCGGCAAATATGGCATAATGTATAATGCCCGGGGTAAAGAGGGCATTGAAATATTTCAAGACAAACGTGGGAATAAATGCTTGAACCAGAGTCTGAACAATGACCAACGGAACCAATGTCCAGTTCCATGGCAGCAGACTCCTCCCGGCTGTCCTGAGTCCTGCAAAAACCATTGAAGCAAGTCCCGCTGACGCGCCGGCCGCCCGCATAGTGTAGGCATACACCAATCCCGCGATACCCGCCGCCTGAGACAGCGAGATCAGCAACACAAGGATAAGCAGGATCACAACCGTTGAGGGCGCCCTCATAAAGCCGAGGATATTATCCTGTCCGATATAAGTGACCCCGTAAATACCGGCCGCAAGCCTCATAAGCAGCTTAACAGCGACAGAGCAGGCGATCATGTTGAAGACCGGGTAAATAAAAAGAAACGGAAGAACAGCCTTCAGATTCTCTCCTATCAGTCGGGCAGTACCGCGTATCATACTATTAGCCTGCTTATTCATTCGCCTGCCTGTTCACCCATTTGGCCTTATCCGATGCATGCATTCTGCACTCCTTGACGCTCCTGCATGTCACTCTCTCGATGACCCTTGTGTTTATCTTGGTCTTGAGCAGCACAAAGGCATCATCCTTGCTGATTATCACATACCGGCTGATATAGTGGACCTCACAACCGCCGTATTGATCCGGAGGACACTTTATCACCTCAAACTCCTTGTTAAAATTGCTGTATTCAATGACTCTTCCGCCGTCGAATTCCTCCGGCGGGACATAACGCCGTTCATCTATCGTCACACGAATGATGTCAGGAATCACCCGGAAGATAAAATAAAGCAGATTGATATCCAGAAGCCCGATGAGAGCAAGCCATTTAGCTGAGGAAGTCAGAAAACCGATGATTATGAGCAATCCGCCGACGCCGGGAATACCCGACACATAGTGTCCCGTTCTTCTGCTCGAGACTGCAGCGCCTATAGTAATGATCCAGGCAAGAATACCAAATGCCACAATGATCAAACTCACACTGTTATCAGATATGAACTGCCACATTGATCCTCTCCCGCAGATATATTACCGCAACAATGACACACTTAACCGGTATCAGACTGACACAGATATGATACCATGAACACACTTGGGAAAGGAGATAGATTGTATGGAAAGCAGAAGATTAATCGCTGCGTTCCTGGCAGGTTGCTTTTTGCTTGCAGGATGCAGTACAAAGAACACGATTGATGACACCACCGGCGCGGAATCCGGGTTTACGTCCGGATCAACTGAAGAATCAGAAGTATCTGAAATATCTGAATCATCAGGATCAGAGACTTCCCGGCCGTCTGACGGTATAGACCGGTCCGGTTGGGTCGATGACGGTGACGGCTCACAGTTCATTTCGAACTGCAATTTCGACAATGCAGACAAATTCCAGAATGGCGGATATATTCCTCTCAAGCCGGAGGATGTTCAGGATTACGGCGTGCGGGAATATGCCAGGCAGCTTTACGCCAAGGGATACTCGCTGTGCAACATTGAGTACTTAGGGTATGCCATGTGCGGATGTGCTCTGATCGAACCGCCGGAAGGGAGCAGTGAATTCAAGTTCTTCAATGACGGTGTATCTGCGGAACTCATGGTAAATGACGGAGTTGGTGACGTCCTCACAAATGAGTACTACTTTATACGCATGACAGAGGATCAGTTCAATAACATCATGCTCTATACGGGCCCGGTGAACGCTTATATTTACGGCAATGATTTCTCGCCTGTACCGAAGGATTATCAGATCCCTGAAGGAACCGATGACGGAATAGTCAGAAAGATCGCATCTCCTGACGGCCATTACATTGAGTATCACAGAGATACCGGTATATGCATACTGTTCATAGACTACACGGTGATCAAAGACCCGGAGCCCGTCAGCAGCAAATCACAGCGTGACAAGACACCCGATCCGGCCGCCCCGGCGACATAAGACTATAAATCCGGAAGAGGCAAAACAGACAAAAACGTGATATAATCAATTATATTTAATTATAGGAGTACTCAATGTCTCTTCTCGATTTTGTAGCTGATAATCTCGGGTTAGTTGTTCTTCTTGCAGCTATAATGATCATACTGGCCACAGATATCTATCTGGAGCGCTGGATGGTCCGCAGGATTTTCTTAACATCTATCCTGCTTCTGGTCTATTCGATCACATGCTACATAGAGGAATATCTGGGGAACCTGACGTATTGCACTGTGATGCGTCCGGTATTGATAGCACTGAACTACAGTCTTGTCACACTGGTGCTCATGAATGCCATCATGATCCTCCACCCTGAGCAGAGCAAATGGGTATTCATTCCGTCGATAATTAATGCAGTAATATGTTTTGTCTCGATACCGACCGGAATCGTCTTCTATCTGACATCGGACAATCATTTCCAGCGCGGCCCTTTGGGATATTTGACATATATAGTCAACGCATTTTACCTTGTGTATCTGTTTGTATGTCTTTTCCTGAAGAGGAAGAATCAGAAAGAGGACTACTTTGTCCTGTGCTTTATCCTGGTCACGTCTGTTATGTGCCTTGTAGCTCCTCTCTTCACCAGCGAACAGGCGACGATCTGGTTCTATCTGACGATATCGACGGACATATTGATGTATTATGTTTTCCTGCTGCAGCAGTATACCAAGTGCGACCCGCTCACGAAGCTCCTCAACAGACAGAGTTATTACTCAGATTCGGAGTCGTTCAGGAGCAGCATTACGGCAGTGGTCGCAATTGATATGGACGGCTTGAAGGAGATCAATGACAGAGACGGCCACGTTGCCGGAGACACCGCACTGAAGACACTTGCCGACTGCTTCTGGAAGGCCGCCCAGAACGGCCAAAGGCTCTACCGCATCGGCGGTGACGAGTATACCATCCTCTGTCTCGGCAACCGCGAACAGGAAGTCAAGGACCTCATAAAGCGCATCAAGGATGAAGTAGCAAAGACACCGTATTCCTGCTCTGTCGGCTATGCTCTCAAGAATGATGAGCAGCTCAGCGTAGATGATCTCTACAAGTTAGCCGATGATATGCTTTACGAGGAGAAGAAGTTGTTCTACGCCCGCTCGGGAAAGGACCGCAGGAAGCATCAGAACGGTTAATTCTCCGCTTCCGTGTCAAATCTGAAATAAGCCTCTCCCGCTCCGCCTGATAAATAGAAATACCCGACATAGCTGAGATGGCCTTCAGAGGACACGAAAGGTGTCAGTTTCTCCATCTTCAGCTGCTTAAGATTCTTTTTGTGATCGCTTGAGGAAACGATATCATACGCATTACGCCATCTCTCATATGCATCCTTTGCCTTGGAGAGGAAATCGCTCTCGCTCAAACCTAACATCTTCAACAGATCCGCGGATGAGAGAGTCTTCCCTGTCTCGGTCGAGATGTTGTACACTTTATACCTTGTCTCTTCATAATCCAGCTGTGTGGATGTACAGATGAGCGAGATATAGCCGTCACCGATGTAGTATTCATAATCGACTACCGAACCGAAAAGCTCATCCGATTCCGGATAATAATGGTATTGTGCCAACTTCGTAAGTTCCTTCTTAATGCTCTTGTTGAAAGCACTCATATCCACTCCGGATATGCTTACCTCAGGAATCCTGTATTTGAAATCATATCCGTTTCCACTGACAGTCTCATCGACCACACTGGTTACCTTGATCTCCGGAGCAGGCGTGGGCGTAGGAGTCGGCGTAGGGGTCTGCGTGGGAGTCGGCGTGGCAGAACTCTCCGACGTTTCCGGTACATCAGAAGACTCTGCACTGCTCTCCGTAACACTTCCGCCGGCTTCGCCTGCACCGCCGCGGCTTTTATCCGTACACGACACGGCGAAAGCAAGACAGATGACGATTGCCAAAAAAACTGAAATTCTCTTCATACGGATATCTCCCCCAAAGATATTATTTAAAAAACCCCGCAAACACCTTGTCTGCGGGGTTATCATCTGGAGCCGATTGCGAGACTCGCACTCGCGACCTGCTGATTACAAAACACAGACAACTTCTATTATAGCCTATCGGAAGTTGTTGTAAAACCCAATAAAATAAGATGCTTCGGAGATTGCTGCTGTTATATCATTTTGTAAATTTCCATAAGTTTTTGAAATAATAAACACCAAACAAACACCAAAACCTCAGGTACCGGTATAGAGACTATTCAGATTATTAATAGCTCTTCCTTAATGGCTTCGATAAACGGTGTGGGATCTTCATATAGTGAGATAAGATCATAAGTCAGAAATGCACGCGATCCTTCGCTTTG
>CADBNJ010000186.1 GCA_902795955.1 Oscillospiraceae bacterium | reverse complement strand
GATTACTTTATTCACAGAATCATTCACAGATTTTGCCGGATTTTGTGTACGATTCTGTGAGTAAACTGAATCACGCGTTTGTTAAGGATACCTCTGCCGACCCGGCCATCCAAGTCGTCCAAGCTACCACCAGTCAAGCCCGCAACTGCTTGCGAGCGGACTTCCGCGGGTCCCCCAGTCACTCTAGCCACCACCAGTGAAGCACAATGCCCTGTCCCGGAACTCAGTCGCACTTCGCGGGGCACTGGCATTGAGCTTTCATGTTGACAACCCCGTCAGCCGGTGCTAAAATGAAACCGCTTTCATTTAATGAATGTAGTTTCATTTTTTAACAGCAGATACTTCAGCAGAGGTCCGAATGCCAAAAGTTACAGAAGATTATTTGGAGAACAAGCGCAGGCAGATAGTTGATGCGGCCTACCGCGTTTGCTTGAGGAAGCCGGTTGAGATGGTAACTATATCCGATGTCATAGCAGAGACGGGGATGTCCCAGGGGGCGATCTACCGCTATTACGGAGGTCTGGATGAGATACTGACCGACATGTCCACAAAGCTCCGTGAGGAATATAACATCATAGACCGTATGGAGGTCATTCTATCCGACAAGGATCTGACTGTTGAAGATGCCGTCTTTAAGGTATGTGACTGTCTGGCCGATGCCATGGAGTCGCATCTGAAGGATATACAGAAGATAAATTTCGATATGGGCGTTCTGGCGATCAATGAGCCGCAGCGTGCTGCGAAGATACTTGCAGGGGTCAGGGGCCCCGGCAATCTGGAGTTTCTGCAGAAGAACGTGATTCCCAAGCTGATAGAGTATGCTTACAGAGCAGGGTTAAAGCTTGCGGATCCGCCTGAAGAGATCGGACAGTTCATCTGTTCGGCATACACCGGAATTGAGAAATACTGCATTCTGTCTGCCTGCTACGGCGGTGAAGATCAGTCTGTGAAGGCAGATCCCAAAGCTCTTTTCGGAACGCTTGCAAAGACAATTCTTTTGCTTACTGGAGGAATCTCTTATGACTGACAGGCCTCATCCTACGGGTGAATATGCCGTAGGGACTTTCACATTTACCGTATACAATGACAGGGAAGAAGTGCTCGTACCGGGTACAATGAGAAGCGTTCCGGCGAGAGTGTATTACCCGGTGTCCAGATCATCTGTTGAAGGGATGACCATGGCAAAATACATGACAAAGGAAATGGCACAGGCGCTCAGGAAGTACATGCACGCTCCGGTCAATTATGAGAAGATTGATGCGGCAGGTGATAATTACTCGGAATGCTATGAGAATGCGCCCGTGCCGGATGGGATGAGATTTCCTCTCATAATATTCAATCACGGACTCGCTTCTTTCAGGGAGGCGAATTCATTCCTGTGCATCGACCTTGCTTCCCACGGATATGTGGTCATTGCTGCAGGTCACCCGCACGACGCTGTGCTCACGGAAGCTGATGACGGTACAAAGACAGAGCTTAACAAAATGATAACGAAGAGGCAGTATGAACCTTTCCTGCCGGGAGTATTCAGTGTTCTCAAGCTCACATATTCCAAAGGGACTGACCGCGAGCTGGCAGATAGATTTGATGCGATCCAGAACAAGTACTGCAGATTTATTCAGTCAAGAATTGATGAATGTATAAAGGATACTCTGGCTGTGACGGAGTATGCGAAGAGAGAACTGTCCGGAATGCTCGATCTTACGAACGGTATCGGTATTGCGGGTCATTCGCTTGGCGGAGCTGTAGCTTACATGCTCTGTCTCGAGAATGATGAGTTCGTGTGCGGTGCCAATATGGACGGAGCGTTATTCGGGAATACACGCGGGAAGATAATGCGCAAGCCTTTCGCCCAGCTGAGCTGCAAGACAAATCACAAGGCTGAGACGAGAGCCTATCTCGATCACACAGAGGTGGTATATGGCGCGCTGTTCAGGAAGATGCAGCACGTCGGTTTCTCTGATTTGAAGCATATGATCCCGCTGAAGGCAGTGGTCGGCAGCCTCGATGCCGGTACTGCGCATGAGAATGTTCTAAGGATCCATCTGGAGCTCTTCGACACATACCTGAAGAGGATCAAGGATACCCCGGATCTCAAGAGCAACGACGACGTGACGGTAACAGAATATCAGCCGGACAGCTTGTAATACTCTTCTGACTCCTTATGGTAAACATACAATGCCTTGCAAACGTCTTCGAGACTGCTGCTGTAGCCTAATGAATACAGGACATTATAGCAATAGGTAAGGGGACAGTATGTCAGGGAACCCACTCCGTCGCCGCAATAGATCCTGATCGTAATGCTCTTGTCCAGATTCCGCACTGCAATGTTCCTGATCCTCGCCACCTGATAGCCGCCGCCGGATGATTTCTCAACGGTCACTCCGTCTTGTTTGAACGTCAGCTCCTCTTTGCTCTTGAAATAAAGAGACAACGTCGGAACACTCTTAAGAGACAGTGATGACCCCACGAAAGTAACATCCGGAGGCAATACCTCACCGCCTTCGTACGGATGGCCGATCGTGCCCGGATCAACGTCGGCGATCGCATCGGGATCACATTCGATATTCTCACCCGTCCCGAAATACCTCTGTGAATAGGCGCCGTAATTAAGCATTGCCTTTACGAGAGGAACGGCTTCAGCATATGCTTCGTTCTCAGAAGCATGATCGATAAGGTACTGTGCATAATCGGTTACGGTGAAAGTATAGGGATAACCTGTCCTGTCGCCGTCGAAGACCTGAGCGGTG
>CADBNJ010000185.1 GCA_902795955.1 Oscillospiraceae bacterium | reverse complement strand
TCCCGGTGATGTATTCTATCTGCATTCAAGGCTGCTTGAACGTGCGGCAAGGATGAGTGAGGAATACGGCGGAGGTTCGCTTACCGCGCTTCCCATCATCGAGACACAGGCAGGCGATGTATCGGCATACATCCCCACCAACGTTATATCTATCACTGACGGTCAGATATTCCTCGAGACCGAGCTGTTCCACGCAGGCATCATGCCGGCTATCAACCCGGGTATCTCGGTAAGCCGTGTAGGCGGCGCCGCACAGCTCAAGGGTATGAAAAAGGTCGCAGGAACATTGAAGCTCCTCTACTCACAGTACAGAGAACTCCAGAGCTTCGCTCAGTTCGGTTCGGATCTCGATGCGGATACCAAGGCAAGACTTGCATTAGGCGAGAGGATCGTCGAAGTATTGAAGCAGAAGCGCAACAGCCCCGTATCCATGGGCTGCCAGGTCGCCATAGTCTATGCCGTCATCAACGGATATCTCGATCCGTATCCCGTAAACAGAGTAAGCGAATATGAGCAGAAGCTCTATGATAAATTGAACACTGATTATCAGTATTTCCTCGAGAGGATCGAGCATAACCAAATGGAGGATTTCGATATCGAGACTATCAAGAAAGTCCTCGATGAGATGAAGGAATTGATGTAAATGGGTGCAGATACAAAACAACTCAGGATAAGGATCAAGAGTGTGGACTCTTCCCTCCACCTCACGAAAGCGATGGGCCTCGTTGCCTCATCGAAGATCCGCCGCGCCAACGAGGAGATGGCCAAGACCAAAGAGTACCTCGGCGCTCTGGAATCCATGGTCAAGGAACTGACCCTCGCGCCTGAATGCAGGAAAAGCCCTTATCTCCGTGAATCCGGCAGTCCTGAGAATTCCGACAGGACAAAGCTCATCGTCATCGCAGGAGACAGAGGTCTTGCAGGCGGATATAACGCGAATATCTTCAGGCTCTTAAGAGACTATGACAAGTGTGAGATCATTCCTCTGGGCAGGCGTATCTGTGACAGGACTGATTCCGAATTTGTATCATCTGAGACCTTCTCATATCATGAAGCAAAGGAACTGACAAAGACACTTTGCGAAGACTTCATTACGGAGGAATATGACAGGCTCGGCATCGTCTGCACACGCTACGTGAACATGATGACACAGATAGCGGAAGTCAGATGGATCCTCCCTCTTACCAAGGACGAGAATGCGAGAAAGTCAGGCATGATCTTCGAGCCTGATGAGCTGACAGTGCTCAACCACGCAGTGCCCGAGTATGTGACAGGCGCCATCACCGAAGCCGTAAGAGAGAGTTTCGCGAGCGAAGTGGCAGCAAGAAGAATGGCTATGGATTCCGCGGAGAAGAACGCACAGGCAATGATCGATGATCTGTCGCTGCAGTACAACCGCGCAAGACAGAGCGCAATAACACAGGAAATAACTGAGATCGTCGCAGGAAGCGGCAGATAAAGCAGATAAACAGAATACTAATAAGGCAGGAGCAGTAACATGAAAGAGAGAAAACCCGGCAGAGTAGCTCAGGTAATGGGACCGGTCGTAGATGTAAGATTCGAGGAAGGAAGCCTTCCTTCGATCGACAATGCATTGACTATCGACATGGGCACCAGAGTCCTGACAGTTGAGGTCGCACAGCATATCGGAGACAACACTGCAAGATGTATAGCCATGAGTTCCACAGACGGACTTAAGCGCGGAACAGAAGTCATAGATACAGGCAAAGCCATCAACGTTCCTGTCGGCAGAGGGACTCTCGGAAGGATCTTCAACGTCTTGGGTGATGCGATGGACAAAGGACCTTCCCTTGCACACTGTGAGCACTGGAACATCCACCGCCAGGCTCCGTCTTATGATGAGCTCTCCACATCCACCGAGATACTCGAGACAGGCATCAAGGTCATCGACCTTCTCTGCCCCTACTCCAAAGGCGGTAAGATCGGACTGTTCGGGGGTGCCGGAGTCGGCAAGACAGTTCTTATCATGGAGCTTATCAACAACATCGCCAAGCAGCACGGCGGTCTGTCCGTATTCACCGGCGTAGGTGAGAGAACGCGTGAAGGCAACGACCTCTATAACGAGATGAAGCAGTCCGGCGTTCTTGCCAACACCACACTTGTGTACGGCCAGATGAACGAACCGCCGGGAGCAAGAATGAGAGTTGCATTGTCAGGACTTACTATGGCTGAGTATTTCAGAGATTCCGAAGGTCAGGATGTGCTCCTGTTCATCGACAATATCTTCAGATTTACACAGGCAGGTTCAGAGGTATCGGCACTTCTCGGAAGAATGCCGTCTGCCGTCGGATACCAGCCTACGCTCGCGACCGAGATGGGCGCCCTTCAGGAGAGGATCACATCCACCAAGAAAGGCTCCATCACATCTATCCAGGCTGTCTATGTTCCGGCTGATGACCTCACGGATCCGGCACCTGCAACGACATTCGCACACCTCGACGCTACCACGGTATTGTCCAGAAGCATCGCATCCCAGGGCATCTATCCGGCCGTCGATCCACTCGAATCAACAAGCCGTATCCTCTCCCCCGACATACTCGGTCAGGAGCATTACTACGTCGCCAAGGAGATCCAGAGGATCCTTCAGAGATACAACGAGCTTCTTGATATCATCGCCATCATGGGTATGGACGAACTGTCCGATGAGGACAAGGTACTTGTAACGCGTGCACGTAAGATCCAGCGATTCCTGTCGCAGCCTTTCTTCGTGTCCGAGAAATTCACCGGCATCCCGGGTACGTATGTATCACTGCAGGATACGATCAAGGGCTTCAAGGAGATCATCGAGGGCAAGCATGACGATCTGCCTGAATCTGCATTCCTGTTCGTCGGAACGATCGAGGAAGCGATCGAGAAAGCAAATCAGAAGGGCTGATGTAAATGAGCACCTTTGAACTGACGATATCAACGCCGGACGGCAATAAATTCGAAGGGGAAGTGACCCGCCTCTTTGTACGGGGCTGTGAGGGAGACCTTGCGGTTCTGGCAGGTCATATTCCTTTCGCGACCGCCGTGGTAAGCTGCACGGTGAAGATCGACCTGCCGGACGGAACGTCAAAGACGGCAGACACCGAGAGCGGGATCCTCACAGTAGGCGAAGATAAAGTGATACTGCTGTCTTCAGGGATCGGGGAGCTGGTCTGAGGATCAGAACCTGAGGCAGTTCAGGAACACAGGAACTCCATCATTCTGTCCTTGTAATCAGGCGCCATGTCGAACGCCGCATGCCCGTAGTTGTCGTATATATAATACTTGCAGTCAGGACGGTCTCCGATGGAAGCGATTATCTCCTCCGAAGAACCCGGCGGCAGCACCCTGTCATCCGATGCTCCGATCGCCAGAACAGGACACTTGATGCGCGGAAGCTCATCTGCGATATAGAAGCCGCCCGCACCCTCCGCCAGTATGATAAACCTCTTCAATTCCTCATCTGTTACGGACTTACCCAGCACGGCGAAAGCCTCCTCATACTGCTCGAAGAACTCCTTCGGATACAGTTCCCTGCCGAAATCCAGGCAAAGGCCAACTCTGTCGCCTTCCCTTGCCAGGCTTATCCATCTCTGAAGCGTTGTACTCTTATGATCACGCAGGTTCGCAGAAGAGGAGCCGAGCACCAGCTTATGGACAAGCTCCGGATACTCTACGGCGATTACCATGGCGATCATGCCTCCCTGTGACGCACCGAACACATCCGCATCAGCGATACCGAGTATCTTCATCGCCTCTGCAGTGTCGGATGCCATGTCACGGACGCTGTAGGATTCCGGCACATTCTCACGCCTGTCAAAAAGCCAGACCGTGTACTTATCCGTCATCGGCTGATACTGCTTTACGACCGCATCTGCCGATCCGAGGACGCTTTTTACGCTCAATCCGGGGATGATCACAAAATTCCTTGCACCTGTCCCGAATCTGATGTATCTCATTGTAAATCCGCCGTTTGTAACAGTGTTAATTCTTATCCCCATTGCCTTATCCCTCCTGTCCAAACCGGTTGAATCTCACCCTCTCGGCAAAAGCCTTCTTGCCCGGGGCATGGAAGTCATCCAGAGCCTTGCCAACGGGAAGTATGCATACCACATCGTATTCATCCGGCACGCCGAGAATAGACGCGATCTTGTCACATATGCGGTCCTCATCCGTGATGTGCCCCTCGTACCAGCAGCTCTGGTAGCCGAGTTCAACGATCGCCAGGAGCATATTCTCTATCGCCGCGGAATAATCCTGTATTGCGAAGCACCTGTCACGGTACGCGTTGATCCTCCTGGTAAGCACAACTATCATGGCAGGCGCCGTCTGAGCCACAGGCGGATCTAACACGGCCTTTATATCGTCTAACACAGCGGGATCATTTACGACGATTATGTCGGTCGTCTGCTTATTGCAGCCGGACGGAGCATCTATGCCTGCCCTGGCTATGATCTCGAGGTCACTCTCCGGAACACTGCCGGAGGAGAAATTGCCGCGGTAACTGTGCCTTGTTGCTATGGTGCCTACAGCGCTCTTAAGGCTCATAACATAGATCTGGCAGGGATTAGCTTCATCCCAGAGATCCTCGATTACCTCAAGCTCTTTGAACCCCAGGCTCCTGTAGAACTCATTTGTCCTGTCATAGTCCTCATACACGCCGTAACGCACCGTCTTGACCTGGATAAAAGAATAGCCTTTCCTCGACGCGTAGTCCCTGGCAGCGGCAAAAAGGCGCCTTCCTATGCCCTTTCTGTGACATTCCTTGAGGACACCTGTCACGGCCAGCTCGACCGTATCCCTGCCCGTCTCCTTGAGGCAGAGGAATCCTTCCGCCCTGTCTCCTTCAAAGAAGGCCCACATCGGCTCGTCTGCAGACTCTCTGATGTATTGCTCCCTGCTCGACTCGACCTCGAACCATTCAGGCAGGGCTTCGAGTATCTCGCGGGATATCCTGCGTTTATCTTCCTGTCCTTCAATAAATCTGATCATTTGAACTCAACTCCTTTATAAAACATGTTCCATCATCCAAAACTGCCTCGTTCCCACGACTTCGTAGAACATTCTGATCCGGCTCACTTCTTTGTAGCCGTTCCTTATGTACAGTTTGTACGCAGGTATGTTGGTGTCTATGACATCAAGATGAATGGCAAGATCGCCATTCTCCCTGCAGTATCTCTCAATATCCGACAGAAAAGAATAACTTACCTTGCTTCCCTGCATCTCCGGAAGCACCGCAAGTGCATGGATCGTTGCTATCCTGTCTGAAGGCCCTTTGATCTCCCAGTCAATGTCATCATACTCCGGATTGACGTTATGATTTACGGCCGCTGCCGCGATTATCCTGCCGCCGTCCCTCATGATACACATCTCACCGTTACGGATGGCATCCTCCACAAAAGATCTGCCGGGATATACTTCAATGTTCCATCCCAGTTTAATGGATGATCTGTTCACTTTATCTATGACTTCCCTGTACAGGCCGAGTATCTCTCCGCTGTCTCCCGGCCGGGCAAGTTCCATTATCACAACGGCTGCTCTCCTCCGTCAATGAAGTATCGCTGTAAGCCTCTCATCGCCCGTGAGAAGCGCTTTCGCGAGGTTCCTGTAATTCTCCTCATGAATGTACGTGTGCCTGTGTGGCTTGATGTCAGGGGCCAGATCGATGGCATCGCAGAAATCCTTTACCTTGAGATCCAGCGTGGAACAATAATCCCAGAATCCCGTCTTCGTAAACACGGTATCTATCCTCTGCCACCTGTGGTCGCAGATTTTGCACATGATATATGTCGCGATCCCTACCTGTATCCCGTGGAGCTGAGGGTGCTCCAGAAGCTGGTCGAGCGCGTGCGATATAAGGTGCTCAGACCCGCTCGTAGGTGCACTGGATCCTGCGATCTCATTGGCGATTCCGCTCAACGCCAGCGAATCGAGAAGCTCCTTGAGGAAATAATAATCATCTATCGATTCGAAAGGTGTTCTGACAAAGGAATTCGCCGCCTTCTTTGCGATCATAAACGCGAAATCATTGACCTCGTCATAACCCAGATCCTCCTCATGCTGCCAGTCATATGTCGACGAGATCTTTGCCACCATGTCGCCAATTCCGGAATACAGGAATCTTACGGGCGCGCTCTTTATCACGTCAGTATCGACCAGTATGCCGTACGCCATCTTGGCGGGAACAGATTTACGGTGTCCGTTCACCGTGAGCGAAGCCGAGGAGCTCGAGAACCCGTCAGACGATGAGCTGGTGGGAACGCTTATGAACGGTATCCTCAGGATATAGCCGATATACTTGGCCGCGTCGATCACCTTGCCGCCGCCCATTCCTATTACCGCCTGTGTCTTGTTTGGTATCTCAAACGCAAGATCCGTAATATCATTGAAGTCCACCGTGTCCATCTCCTGATGGTGAAGGACGGTAACTCCCGCTTCATCAAAGGAACCGAAGACGGTATCTCCGAACATGGACGTAAGACCGTTGCCGAACAGTATTGTTACGTGCGTGATCCCTGCATCCTTCAGGTATTCACCGATATGCGATATGACACCGCGTTCTATCTTGAGGATCACGGGTATGGATATCTCGTCTTTGGACATAAGGAATTACCTCTCTTTCTGCTCAGCCGATAACTTCAGGAACGACCTTGATAAGATCTCCGAAGGAGTCTATGTACGGCACTTCCGCATTTATGCTTCCGAATCCGTATCTTGCATGTATGAACGGGAATCCCGCCTTGACCGTAGAATCGTAATCACTCTGGATATCGCCCACATAGCAGGCATTTGTAAGACCGTTGCGCTCCGCCAGAAGCTTTATGTTCTCGTCTTTCTGCAGAAGATTGTTGCCGTAGCACTCTATGTCCTCAACGAGGTCATCTGCCGTGCCGTACGGTATGTCAAAGTAGTAGAGAAAGGACTCGATGTATCCTGCCTGGCAGTTGCTGACGATGTAGATATGGTATCCCATCTCCTTGAGCTTCGCCCACGTCTCGAGAACACCGTCGTACATGTCTCCGCCGTGTTCTCTCAGGTATTCGTTCTCGTAGTTCTCGCAGGAATAACGCAGAGCATCGCGCTCCGGGCCTTTGACCGTGTAGGTGAACAGCGTATCGGCGATCATGTCCATGGGCTTGCCCATGACACTCTGAATATCTTCGCGCGTCACGGTCTTATCCGTATATCCCGCCTCATGAACCTTGACGGTCCACGATCTTGCAACATTGCCTGAAGAATCCCAGACCGTACCGTCCATGTCAAAGATAATGCCTTTTTTGCCGTCCATGATACTACCCTGCAGTATTGCTTATTTGATGTGCTGAATGAGGTTGATAGCAATACCCGATGATGAGAACAGGACTGCCGATCTGGACGACCCCGTGTCTGCCGTGCGGTCACCGTAGATATTCCTGAACCCGTGACTCTCAAGGATCTTGTATGCCTCATCGAAATCATCAACATTCATCCTGATAGCGGTGATCGCTTCCCTGGGGAGCTCGCTGACCTGCGAGATATCCATCTTGAATCCGTTCGCATCCTCCATAACCACAGCATCCACATTTCGCTCACCGATGCCGGTCTTTCTGTGTGATCTGGTAAATCCGAGATCTTCGAATACTGCTATGATATCACTTGACTTGGTTGTAATGATCTGCGGATTAAATGCTGTTATCTTCATATGTTAACCCTCCGATAGTTAATAAGACAATTCTATCACTTTGTCAGCGTTTTGACAGAACTCTTATCTTCCACCCACTCGACAAATCTGTCGAGCATGAGAGGTCTTGCATAATAGTATCCCTGGAAGCTTTCCACATGGTATCTCTGAAGGATATTGCGCATCCCCTGCGTCTCGATGCCCTCGACGCAGACCTTGGCGCCGAAGAGCGTGGCAAGGCCGGCAAAGTGCTTGATAAGTTCCCTGTCAACGTCATCTTCCTCGATCCTCCTGACAAATCCCCTGTCGATCTTGATGATGTCAAAGGGGAGCTCCTTGACGATCCCGATCGAAGAGAATCCCGTTCCGAAGTCGTCCAGCGCTATGAGCACGCCCCTTGCCTTGAGCTTGGCCGTGACGTTCTTGAGAAGCTCGATATCCAGGAGCCTGCACCGCTCCGTGACCTCAAAGCACAGATGCTGCGGCGGATATCCGATCTCTTCGATAATGCGGAATACCATGTCGGTGAAATCAGGCTTCTCAATCTGCGTATATGACAGATTTATGTTGATGATAAAATCGGGATGATCCTTAAGGATCCTCTTTGCCGCCAGTACGGCTTCCCTTATGATCCACTCGCCGAGCTCGGGGAACAGAGGATCCGATTCAAGAAGCGGAATGAACTGATCCGGCGGAACAGTTCCGTATGTATCATTCTTCCACCGGAGAAGTGCCTCGGCTCCCGTCATCTCCTCCGTATGAGCATCAACGACAGGCTGATACATCAGGTAGAACCCTCTGTACCCGTGCATGATAGATGATCTTATCGCATGGAGCTTCTCAATCCTCTGTCTGTTGTCATCGTTAAGATCGTTACAGAACAGGACAAGGTCGCCCTGATGATGTGACTTGGATTCGCCGTATGCGAAGTTAAGGCAGGCATACGCCGTCTGCGAATCGAAATC
>CADBNJ010000184.1 GCA_902795955.1 Oscillospiraceae bacterium | reverse complement strand
TGCTTGGAGCGTTCCTTCTTGGCAAAGTTCAGCGCATAAAGATGATTCTGCTTCTTGTAGACCAGCGAATCGGGCGAGTTGATATACTTGGGCATCTCATCGCCCAGCGCCCTCCCGCCGAAAGCGACGATCCTGCCCATCTCGTCCATTATCGGGAACATGAGCCTTCCCCTGAACAAGTCGATCAGATTGCCCTTGGCCGTCTTGGTAAAAAGACCGGACACCTCCATCTCATCATCGGTATATCCCAGATCCTTAAGATATCTGTACAGGTTATCCCAGCCCTCGGGCGAATACCCCAGCCCGAAATTATTGCACGTCGCCGCCGACAGCTCCCTCTTCTTTGCATACTCCAGAGCCTTGCTTCCCGCAGGCGAATGAAGCGACTTATAGAAAAACCTCGCCGACTCCGTGAGAAGATCCATTACCCTTTTCTTCTTCTCCTTGAGCCCGTCATCCTGCTTCGAATATGTATCTTCCGGCACCTCCACGCCGTACGCCTTGCCGAGGAACCTTATCGCCTCGGGATAATTGAGGTGCTCCATATCCATGATGAACGAGACGGCGTTCCCCGTCTTGTTGCAAACAAAGCAGCTGTAGATATTCTTCGTTATAGACACGCAGAATGAGGGCTTCGTGTCCGCATGAAAAGGACACAGCCCCCACCTGTTCGTGCCGCTCCTTCTGGTCAGCGACACATAACGGCTCACCACCGACTCGATATCAGCTTTGTCGAGTATCTCACTAATTACACTTTCAGGAATCCTGGCCATGAGGATATTATATCACGGCTCAGCGGATCATTCCCGAGGCAAATGAAGATTGAACGTCTTAATCTTTACATCAGCCCTTTCTTCTCCATGTACTTGAAGTAATCCCTGGAGTAAGCTTTCCAGCCCTTGGGAAGCCACTTGGCAAATCTCTCGAAGATATCGTCCGACGTTGACTCCTTGATGATCTTGATGATCGCGTCATTGTCTTTGCTGTCATAATCATATTTGCACGCATTCTCCGAGAGCGTCTTAACGATCCCGTCACCGTATTCTGACACGAGGAATGCGATGAATCTTATGCCGTACTGGTATTCCTTCTGTCCGTCGGCGCGGTCGCCTATATTGTTGTCTCTGAATTCCTGCTCGGGATCCTTGACGATGACGCTGTCATCATAGGGGATCTTATGAATGTCGTCGCTTACGTACTGGATGGTGTCCCATGCGCTTTCGCCGCGGCTGCGTGCCATGCGGTCCTCCGTGTATGAACCGATGCCCTCCTCGAGCACTTTGCCGAGGTTCGGACTCTGGCGCAGTCTCAGCAGATGCGCGAACTCATGATACAGTATGCTGTAATTATCTCTTTCCGGCTCGAAATCAGAATCGAACAGGAAGATCGCATTCGAGTCACAGCACTCGATGGAACCGTCACTCATATCCTTGCAGATGACGATGTCGATCTTGTCCCCGCTGCTGTTGACCTGACCGAGATTGCCAAATCCGTACAGCTGTTTCCATTCAGCATTGACTGCATACTCCTTGTTGCCGTAGGACATCCCGTACAGTTCCTCCATATCGTGCATGACGGAATCGATCCTTGATGCCGTGTCGCCGTATACGGTCGAGTCTTTCTCAAAGTAGATGACGTAGTCTTCGCCCTCGTAATAGGAATTCTTGTCAACGATCGTCTTATCAGCCGCTTTGCCGCTGAGGCTGATCTTAAATTCTGATGGAGCAGCTGTTGTCTCTGTTGTCTCCGTCGCCTGCGTAGTCCCGGATGTCTCCGAAGTCTCCGGCACCGATGTCGTCTCCGACACTGTTGTGCTTGCTGCGGATGCTGAAGTCTCCGTCTCCTTTTCGACCGGCTTGCTGCATGAAGCCGTGATCATCATGGCGGCACACAAAAGTGCCACTGCGGGAATTGTCTTTCTCATTTGTAAATACTCCTTTGGATTAGTTCAGTTTATCAAGTACAGAATGGATCTGAGCTTCCGTAAGTCCTTCGAAGCTGATGCTTCCGTCGTAACCGTCATAAGAAATGAGCACGTATGTCTTCGTGACATCCTTGACCTGATCGACCAGTGTATATACTGTGCCGTCATCCGCCTTATACTCTCTGGTATTTGATGTGTTGCTCAATGCGATGCTGTAGGCTGCATCCTCCGCAATATTGCCCGTGGCTTTGCTGCAGTATACGCCAATTGTGCCCGACTCA
>CADBNJ010000183.1 GCA_902795955.1 Oscillospiraceae bacterium | reverse complement strand
TAATGGAGGACAAGATAAATGGCTAAGAAATCCACAAAGGTTTACTACTATGGAACAGGCCGTCGTAAGGATGCAGTAGCACGCGTACGTCTTGTTCCCGGCACAGGTAAGATCACGATCAACGAGAAGGATATCGACGAGTATTTCGGCCTTGATACATTGAAGCTTATCGTTCGTCAGCCCCTCGAGGCAACAGAGACAGCTGCTAAGTTCGACGTTATCGCCAGCGCTCAGGGCGGCGGAATCTCCGGCCAGGCAGGCGCTATCCGTCACGGTATCGCAAGAGCTCTCGTTGTTGCAGATGAAGAGGCTTACAAGGCTACACTCAAGGCTGCAGGCTTCCTCACAAGAGATGCACGTATGAAGGAGCGTAAGAAGCCCGGTCTCAAGAAGGCTCGTAAGGCTTCACAGTTCAGTAAGCGTTGATCGTTTGTTGAAGAGTTTAATAAGAACTTCGGGAACGGGGTGCTCGGTTGTAAGAGCGCCCCGTTTTTTCTGATAGAATGGGTGGTATTTTTGAGTTTGCTATAAAAATAAATGCAGTGATGGTATAATACATTTGTGCAGGGGGTGAATAATATGAAAAGAACTACCGGTATTTTATCTTTTGGGTTAATTGCAGTGATGCTTATGGCGGTGACTTCCTGTAAATTGAAAAAACCGGAGTGCAGTTTGGACCCGTTATTCATCGACCAATACTGTAACGATTTAGGCGTAGAAGATTCGGGTGATGGGAAGAAGTCAATAAAAAAGGCTGAATCTTCTTCAGAAACGATCAACGGTGTTAAGTTTGATGTCTACAGATTGCTGACAACAGATGTTGATGTTTCTGAGAAAATAAGCACCAAATCCGACCTTATGATCGATGCCTGTGAAGATTCTGGCTACGGGAAAGCTGATGCATTCAATTCAAACAAGGTGCAGTTGAGCGATATATCAACGTACGATTATTTGGCTGAGTCAGAGAGTAGTACAGATCAGCTTGAGGTGAGGTCTTTTGCGTTTGAAGAGGAAGAATCAGCAGAGAAGTTTTACAAAAAGCTGATTAGTGTAAAAGAAGTGCACATTCATAATCTTAAGATTAGCCGTGTGGATTTAGAGATATCTGCCCAACTCGGCGGAAGTGAAATCGCTTTCAACTCATTTAATGACAGATATGCCGAAAAGGACGGTAAAAAGGATGACATCAGATACAGCCTTATAGCCTATGTTCAGCCGCTGAATATATTTGATCAGATCGGTGTTGCTTATTGTGTTTTTCAATATGATAGATTTGTCCTTACGGTTACTGAGTACATCAAGATGGACAGTCACACCGGAAATCTTATCAATTTTTATGGAGACGGTAATTCCATGAGCAGCAAGATCTGTAAAGATTTCGATCTGCCTAAAGCTCCTTTTGATATGTTAAGCGAGGACACAGTTGGGGCTCTGAATGATTAAGCTAAATGATTTTTTATGGATCTAAGCATTTTTGTACCCCACTAACCTTCAATTATCATTTGACACAAATCTGTAATAAATCTATTATTAAAGGGTATTTTCTATTGCGGGGGTGCTTATATGAGAATTCTTGAAGAGAGGATCCTTGAGGAAGGTCAGGTCTATCCCGGAGAAGTACTCAAAGTAGGCAGTTTTCTCAATCAGCAGGTTGATACTGCGCTCATGACGGAAATGGGCAGGGAGATTGCCTCCAAGTTCAAAGACGACGGAATCACCAAGATATTGACGATCGAGACGAGCGGGATCGCTCTTGCTTTCGCGACGGCTCAGGCGCTGGGCGTGCCTATGATATTCGCCAAGAAGCACAAGTCGAACAATCTTGATCCCGTTCTTATCTCCACAAAGGTATTCTCATATACTCACCAGTCAACTTATGATGTTGTTGTAAGCCGCGAGTTCATTAATCCGTCAGATAATATTCTCATAGTTGATGATTTTCTTGCCAAGGGCAATGCGATCATGGGCCTTCTCGAGATCATCGAGACGGCAGATGCCAACTGCGCAGGTGCCGCGGTGGCTATCGAGAAGGGATTCCAGAACGGCGGCAAGAAGATAAGAGATATGGGGATAAAGCTCGTATCACTGGCGATCATTGAATCCATGACAGATGATTCTCTGACGTTCGTCAAGCAGGATTGATTTTATTTTTGGGAGGCGTTTATATGAGGAAGTTACTATCACTTCTAACGGTATGTGCCATGGCTTTGGCATCTGTCTTTACGTTCGCGGGGTGTTCCGGGAATAACGGAGGATCAGGCGGATCGGACAGTGATTTTATTGTAGGTGCTATCTACATTAACAGTCAGAATGATACGGCCGGATACACATATGCACATCACAAGGGTATCACGAAGGCTATGCAGGATCTTGGTATGGATCCTTCCAAGCAGCTCAAGATAGTTGACAATGTTCCTGAGGACCAGACGGCGGTCGAGAATGCGGTCGACCAGCTCGCAGGCCAGGGATGCAAGGTCATCTTCGGTATTTCCTTCGGATATATCGATGCTTTTGAGAAGAAGGCTGCCGAATATCCTGATATTGCTTTCTCACATGCAACCGGATATAAGTCGAATGACACCAACTTCAACAATTATTTCGGAAGGATCTATCAGGCAAGATTCCTTGCAGGGATCGCAGCAGGATACAAGTCTCTGAAGCTCGGCAATAACAATGTCGGTTATGTGTCGGCATGGGGCACGGAGTATGCTGAGACATGCTCGGGCATTAATGCTTTCGCGCTCGGTGTGAAGTCAGTTAACCCCAATGCAGTCATTCACGTTAACCAGATCTCCACATGGGGTGACCAGGAGAAGGAGAGACAGGCTGCAGAGGTTCTCATCGATTCGTATAACTGCTGTGTAATTGCACAGCACTGCGACAGCGCACAGCCTCAGATCGTGGCTAACGAGAAGGGTGTATACGGATGCGGATACAACTCGGATATGACAGAACAGGCTCCCAAGGCTCATCTTACCGCACCCGTATGGAACTGGAATGTGTACTACAAACTTGCCATCGAGACGGTAATGGGCGGCAAGCAGCTCGTTCCCGCGGTAGGCAATTATTATGGCGGACTGCCTCAGGGCATGGTCGACATATCACCTCTGTCCGCTAACTGCGAACCTGAGGCTGCAGAAGCGATCGCACTTGCAAGAGAACTCATGACCAGCGGCGAGTGGGATGTATTCTCAGGTGTTAAGCTGTCTTTCTCGGGCGTTGCAGGCTCTGTTGCCGTCAAGAAGGTCGACGATGCATTGAAGACAAATGACGGCACTGTGATCGTTGAAGCAGGCGGAGCTTCGGTAGATGACGGCGTGATCCAGGGTTCAATGAATTACTATGTTGACGGTGTCGTAGCAGACTGACAGACGCAGTTTACGGTGACTGTCCTGACGGGCAGTCACCTTTATTATTT
>CADBNJ010000182.1 GCA_902795955.1 Oscillospiraceae bacterium | reverse complement strand
TGAAGTCGAGAGCACCAATCAAAGCGCATTATCGCTGTACCGCAGGTGCGGGTTCGCGGAATACGGCATCAGGAAAGGATACTACGGAGAGGGCAGGGATGCTCTTCTGATGAGCAAAGACCTACAGGTTCGGGAACAGTAAGGGGATCAATACAGGTGCGATGCATAGCAGCCACCCGAGGATGAATATCACCGCATGCTTCTTCTCCGCATGGATGGCAATATATTCACGTATCAGTGCGCTCGGCCAGTAGTAGAACGCGACGTGGCTTCCTATTCCGGTGCATTTGAGACCGATCTTGCGGCAGTAGCGGAGCGCGCGGTAGATGTGGTAGTTGCTGGAGACAAGTGCAATGACCTTGCGTCCGGGATACGAATCTATTATCTCCTTTGAATTGATGAGATTCTCAAGTGTCGTCCTGGACTTGTCCTCGAGGATTATGTCCTCGGCCGGGATTCCCTGACTCAGGAGATAGTCGCGCATTGCCACTGCCTCGGGGATCGATTCGTCTGTTCCCTGGCCGCCGGACGGGATGAGCTTCGGCGGAGTGGGGTCGATGTGGTAGACCTCGATCGCCTTATCGAGGCGGTCCTTAAGGAGCTTGGTGACCTTGGAGTCTTTACCGAGGCCGCAGCCGTGGATTATCACATAATCGAAGTCTTTGGTCCTAGGCACGATATGGAGGAACAGGGTATAGATCATGAAGATGAGAAATGACATGGATCCGTAGATGATCGTGATTATGATGCAGCATATCGTGATGAACCACCATGATCTGTAGTATGGCTGACCTGAACTGTAGAAATGGTGCGAGAAGATCTCCGCGATCATGAGGAAGAAGGTCAGACCCTCACCCGTAAGTATGATGATCCCCAGCAAGAGCGACAGCAGCTGCGGCAGGCGCCGGCCTTCCCGCTTCATCATGACAAACCCGTTGAACATGAGGAAAAAAGGCACGATCAGCAGTGCTGCCAGAATGATGAGGAACAGGACATACATTGTCTCCATCATATGATCGCCCGATACCGATATCAGGAACATCACCGTGCATGTCAGTGATATAAAGAGGAAATAGCAATTGCGGTATCTGCTTCTGTCGATGTTGAAGGATACCTGAAGTATGATCCATGATACGATCATCATTGTTCCCGTTGCTATCATCATATGTCCCATGAGGCTTATTATATAACAGTGCGCTGTTAATGCAAAAGACATCGGAGGAACGCGCTCTGTTGACGGCGTGGTGAATTTGAACAAAACAAAAGGACAAGAAATTTGATATTTAAGCAATAAAGCCGAAAAAGGAAAACACGCCTTTTCTTTTATTGACTTAACCCTTTTACAAAAATATACTTAACACGGTTTGATACTATCATCATTGTGTATTACGGAGGATCACATGGCCGAGGAGAAAGTGGTTTTTAATTGTGAGGATACGCTTGCCATGAAGGCGGTTGCTACTCTTATTCAAAAGGCTTCTTCTTTCAGGAGCACGATCTATTTTGTAAGAGGCGGAAGGCGTGCTAATTCCAAGAGCTTACTCGGTGTGATGTCTTTGGGTATAGAGAACGGAGCTGAGATCGAGATCACCGCTGAAGGTGACGATGCACAGGCTGCCGTTGACTGCCTGGCTGATTTCCTGAGAAATCCTCAGGTATGACGGACAAGACTTTCGACGCGAGATTAGATACTGTTCCACAGGATCCCGGGGTGTACCTCATGAAGGACTCTTCGGGATGTATTATTTATGTGGGCAAGGCAAAAAAACTCCGCAACAGGCTGAAGAGCTACTTTGCATCCAAGGTGATACCCTACCCCAAGGTCAGGGCGATGGTATCCCATGTCGCGGACTTTGAATACACTGTCGTAGGCTCGGAGGCTGAAGCTCTGCTCCTTGAGGCGAACCTCATCAAGAGATATCAGCCTAAATACAATATCCTGCTGCGTGATGATAAAGGGTATCCCTATATCTGCGTGACGCTCAACGAGGAGTACCCGAGAGTTATAAAGTCTTTCAGGGTGGATGAGAAGATGCGCAAGGCGGGTGCCCTGTACTATGGACCGTACATGAATTCCGACCTTTACGAGGTCATGAAGACGATCGACTATATGTTCCCTCTCAAGCGCTGCAAAAAGGTCTTTCCCAGGGATATAGGCAAGGAGAGGCCTTGCCTTAATTACCACATCGGGAAATGTATGGCGCCGTGTTCCGGCGATATCTCCGCCTCCGATTACAGGAAGATGATCTCGCAGATAGTGCTGTTCTTCGAGGGCAACTACGACGGGATCGAGAAGGCGATGCGAAATGAGATGGAGAAGGCGGCAGAATCCCTGGAATTCGAGAAAGCATCGGTGTTCAGGGACCGTCTGGCGTCACTTGCGAATATCAGAAAGAACCAGCATGTCTTCATGGAGATCAGGCGTGATGTAGACGCGGTCGGTATCTGGCAGGATGCGGGAGAGACTTGTGTCCGCAAGCTCGAAGTAAGGGACGGCAGGGTAGTCGGATCATCCACTTATTTCGTGACGGGCGGGGAGGAAGAACAGGCGGAGATCCTTAAGGGATTCCTTATGCAGTACTATGAGAATGCACCCAAGATACCGCCGACGGTTGTGATACCTTCGGGAGTACTCGAAGAAGAGGACAAGGCAAGCATATCGGAGTATCTGTC
>CADBNJ010000181.1 GCA_902795955.1 Oscillospiraceae bacterium | reverse complement strand
GGTGACCTGCTCCTCAATTCTGCGATGGAGCGCCTTATGAAGATCACTCTGACCAAACCGCAGTATTCCTACGCTTCCTATAAGATCGCAGAGCTTGCAGGCATCAGCGGGATGATCGGCGGTCAGAGTATCGATATAGATTCCGAGGGCAAGGACATCAGTCTTGACAGACTCTATGAACTTCAGGAGAAGAAGACGGGAGCCCTGATCGAGAGCGCGGTTGTTACCCCGTATTATCTGATCAAGGGTATCGATCAAAACAGCGGGGAGAGTGACAGATATGCCTGCCTTTTGAGAAGGCTGGCAAAGCACATAGGACTTGCTTTCCAGATCAGAGATGACATACTTGATGTAACATCCGATGCCAATACGCTCGGCAAGAGCTGCGGCAAGGATGAACGTGATAACAAATCGACTTTCGTTACGCTCCTCGGATACGATGAGGCATGCGGCAAGCTCGATGAGGAGATAGACAAGTGTCACAGGATACTTGATGAGATGGCGGAAGACGGCCTGTTCGTTGACGAATACCGTGAGTTGACCGGCTATCTCAGGAACAGAGGTAACTGAATTGGAATACCGTTTTTTGGGACCTAAGATAAGCAAGTTCGATCTCGTCAACATGTCAGCTGACGACAGGCGGGTGCTTGCGTCCGAACTGCGCGATAAGATATTGAGAACAGTCTCCAACAACGGCGGCCATCTTGCCAGCAGCCTCGGTGCAGTGGAACTTACGATCGCACTGAGCACTGTATTTGACTATGAGAAAGACAAGATCGTATTTGATGTGGGACATCAGACTTATTCCTATAAGCTCCTGACCGGCAGGTTCGGGGAGTTCGATACGCTGAGGCAGGAAGGCGGAGTGTCCGGGTTCCCCAGGATCAATGAGAGCAAGTATGATGCTTTCGATACGGGACATTCAAGCACATCAGTCTCGGCGGCTCTTGGAATGGCCAGGGCAAGAGATCTCAAGGGGGATGATAATTACGTCGTTGCTGTGATCGGTGACGGCGCTCTGACGGGAGGACTTGCACTGGAAGGCATTAACGATCTCGGAATATCCAAGACGAAGATGATCGTTATACTTAACGATAACGAGATGAGCATCGATAAGAATGTCGGAGGCTTATCCAAGCATCTTGCAAAGATAAGAACAAAGCGCGGATATATCAAAGCCAAGAGGTCGACGGAATCATTCCTCAAGAAGATACCGCTGATAGGCGGGCCCCTGATCAGGTTTATACTGGCTATCAAGGACTGGTTCCGATTTATTACGTACAGGAAGACTCCGTCCATATTCGAGGACCTTGGGATCGTGTATTACGGACCTGTTGACGGGCATGATATCGAGACGATGATCGATACGTTCAACGCCGTCAAAGATATCGCGGATCCTGTTCTCATTCACGTCGCGACTTCCAAGGGCAAAGGCTACAGATTTGCAGAAGAGCATCCCTCTGATTATCACGGAGTCGGACCCTTTGACCTTGATAAGGGCGTAGTGCCGTCGGGCAAGGAGACTTTCACCACGGCGTTCGGCAAGGCGATTATCGACGAGGCTTCGCATAATGACAAGATCGTAGCCGTCTGTGCTGCCATGGCAATGGGTACGGGACTTACGGAATTTGCAGCGCAGTACAAAAAGAGGTTTTTTGACTGCGGAATAGCCGAAGAGCACTGTGTGACGATGGCATCGGGCCTGGCAATATCGGGATTCATTCCTGTTGTTGCCATATATTCATCTTTCCTTCAGAGGGCATATGATGAGATCGTTCACGATTGCTGCTTCATGAATAATCATGTTGTTTTCGCGATCGACAGGGCAGGATTTGTCGGCCATGACGGACATACTCATCACGGACTCAGGGATATCTCGTTCATGAATTCCATGCCGTCGATGACTTTATTCGCCGCAAGGGATTACGACGACCTCAGGAATATCCTTCATTACTGCATAAATGAGATCAACGGCCCTTGCGCCGTCAGATATCCGAGAGGTTCTTCTGATTACGGCAATGCACTGTACGGCGATCCGTCTGAGTGCGTACTCCCGCACCTTGTTGCTGATAACGGCAATGACTATGCTCTCATATCTGTTGGGGTGATGTGCAGGGAGTGCGAGATTGCTTATTCAAGACTCGCGAAAGCGGGGCTTTACGGCAAGCACATAAATCTGTCGCTTGTTAAGCCCGTTCCTTCCGAGGCTCTGATCAGCTTGATCGGTAAGGCTTCCGGAGTATATGTTTGCGAGGAAGGCGTTTTGTCCGGAGGAGCAGGAGAGGCGATCCGCAACGAACTCCAGAAGATCGCTCCGGGCATCAAGGTTACGCCAATAGCCGTTGAGGATGACATGATAAGTGCCGCATCCGTTGAGAGGCAGAGGGAGATCGCAGGTATAGATTCAGAGAGCATCTTCAACAGGATATTGAACAAAAAATGACTCTCAGCACTGTATTTTTATTCAGATTAATGGTTTAATATGCATATGCGCATCGGAATTAAAGTTAATACGAACAGAGATAAGGGTTATGCCTGTGCATATAAAGCGGCACAGGCAATACTTAAGTACGGGGCTGTCCCGGTTCTCAAGCCTGAGGATAAGGAGGGTTTTCCTCCTTTGGACGGCGTTGTTTACGAAGATCTGTCCGATGCATCGCCTGATGTGATAATATCGGTCGGCGGCGACGGTACTTTCCTCGCCACTGTAGCCGAGTATGGCGGTACTGATGCCGCATTCATCGGGATCAATAAAGGAAGTATAGGCTTCCTTGCGCAGATCGACGAACAGGATCTTGATAACTGCATCGGCAGGCTCGTTAAGGGTGATTACAAGATCCTGTTAAGGAACAGACTTGATGTCAGCGTATATAACAAAGACGGTGTGCTTAAGAAGAGGGGACTGAGCCTTAATGACTGCTCGATCGGGCGGGGTGCAAAGCTGCATACGGTAAAGCTTCTCCTTAAGGTGGACGGACAGGTCGCGGAGAGATTTATAGGGGACGGTCTGATAATATCCACGGCAACCGGCTCGACTGCATATAATCTTGCCGCAGGCGGCCCGGTCCTTATGCCGGAAATGAGGGATATGATAATTACGACAAACTGCTCTCATACATTCAGCGGATTCAGCTATGTCGTCAGTCCTGACAGTATTGTCGAGGTCATTGTTGAACCTTTTGAGACACCTCCGATCATATGTCTTGACGGACGTGATCTTGTGGATTTTGAGGATAATGACCGGGTTGTCATCAAAGCATACGGTAAAATGCTCAAGACGATAGACTTTAATCCCGAAGGATTCTTTAATGTTATCCGCAGGAAGATAATCATGAAGGGGAGCTTTTATGAAAACAGCTAAGAACTCCAGACAGGAAATGATACTTAAGCTTATCAGGGAGCAGGATATAACGACGCAGGAAGAGCTTACGTCTCTGGTGCGTGAATCCGGGATCAATACCACCCAGGCTACCGTATCCAGAGATATCAAGGATCTGGGGATCATCAAGGTAACGCTTCCCAATAAAAGCACCAAATATGCAGTTCTCGACAGGACCGGCGATTCGGCTCCCGGCCGTCTTCTGGCGGTGTTCTCCAATTCCGTCAGGACAATAGAGAATGCAATGAATATCGTTGTCATCAAGACTCTTCCCGGCATGGCTCAGGCAGCTGCGTCAGCTCTCGATTCCATGCATCTGTCAGGTATCGTAGGAACGATCGCCGGTGATGATACGGTGTTTGTGGCCTCCTCGGGAATGGATGAGGCAGCCGCGCTCGTGTCAACATTGAATGATCTTGTAATTGGAGCAGGTGAATGCTGACAAGACTTGAGATCAGTAATTTTGCTGTTATTTCTCATGCTGTTTTTGAGCCCGGCAGGGGACTGAATGTCATAACCGGTGAGACAGGTGCGGGCAAGAGCCTTCTTGTTGATGCCCTGGGCCTCATCATGGGGGATAAGGCCAGCCGCAATATCATCAGGTCTGATTCCGGATATGCTTACGTTGAGGCTGTTTTTGATATAGCTGATGTAACAGATGAGGGATTTGAAGCATTTCTCAAAGATACGGATATAGAACCTGAAGAAGGAACTCTCATAATCAGCCGTAAGATCAGCAGTGAAGGCAAGAGTACTGCCCGCATCAACGGCAAGACTGTTGTACTGGCAGTTCTCAGACAACTCGCAAGCTACCTTGTCGATGTTCACGGACAGAATGATACGCAGGTTATCTTTGACGAGAACCGTAATTGTGATATGCTCTTTGCTTTCGGCGGGGAAGATGTCAGAAAAGCCAAAGTTATTTATGATGAGAAACTCGCAGGATACAAGGAACTTGTCCTCAGGATACGCAATCTCTCACAGTCTCCCGAGCTCCTCAAGAGGCGCAGGGAATACCTTGAGTTTGCAATATCCGAGATAGACGAAGCCGAGCTTCACCCAGGCATGGAGGAGGAGCTTCTCGCTTTGAAGAGGAAGATGGCGGAAGGTGCCAGGATCGCCGGATCACTTCAGGCCGCATGTGAATGCCTGGATGATCAGGGAAATGACCGCGGCGTAATTTCCAAGTTATCTATGGCCGCATCTGTTATCGGCAAGATAAAGAGCGAGACTGTCAATACCGGTGATCTGGAGCAGAGACTGTCTTCATCTCTCCTCGAGATTCAAGCTGTCAGCGAGGAAGTAATATCGCTTCTTGAAGAACTCGATTATGATCCCCAGGTCAAGGAAGATACAGACCGCCGGATCAGTAAGATATATGAATTGAGATCCAAATACGGAGACACGGTCGAGGATATACTGAAGTTCAGGAGTGATGCGGAAGCCGAACTTGATTCGTTCGAGAATAATAAAGAGATAGTCTCAGAGCTTAAGAAGAAGCGTCATGTCCTGGAGTCTGAACTTCTCATTGCCTCCGGAGATCTTGATAAGGTGCTCAGGAAGACTGCAGAAGAGCTCGAATCAGATATTGTTAAGGAACTTGCGGATCTGGAGATGCCGGATTCCATATTCAAAGTCGAATTCACAAAGAGGCCTAATGACAGGTTCTTCTCGTCTCACGGCACTTATGATATCAGGTTCATGTTCAGCGCCAATCCAGGTCAGGAAGTCAAGCCTCTGTCTTCGATAGTATCCGGTGGCGAGGCCTCAAGGATAATGCTTGCGGTCAAGAATATACTGAGCAGATGTGACAGCATCCCGACTCTTGTTTTCGATGAGATCGATATGGGCGTATCGGGCAAGGCATCAGTTGCGATCGCCTATAAGCTGCATTCCATAGGGGATCAGCACCAGGTTCTCTGTGTCTCGCATACATCCCAGATATGCGCCGCTGCAGACAATAATTACATGCTTACGAAGAACAGGAGCGAAGACAATACCTCTGCAACGGTTACGAAGCTTGACAGTGACGGCAAGGTGCTTGAAGTGTCGCGGTTATTGTCAGGCAAATCTGATGATGAATCAGTAAATCTTGCCAAGAATCTCATCAACCAGTTCAGGAGATGAGAAGAGATTTCTCATGTCATCGGGCAGCGGAGATCTGAACACCCTGCCGCACTTCTCGAAAGGATCATACAAAGACAGATAATATGCATGAAGAGCGCATCTTCCAATGATCCCGTCTATAGTCTTCGAATCAGGATACAGATCAGAAGGGTTATCGTTTGAATTAGGACCGTACAGCCCGTCTCCCGCAAGCGGATGTCCCTTATAGAGCGAGTGAACTCTTATCTGGTGGCACCGGCCGGTCTCAAGCTCGAATTCGACAAGGGACAGATCTCCGGCTTCATCATAGTGGAGAGTCCTGTAATGAGTGACGGATCTCTTGCCGTCAGGAGTTACTTCGCGGATCATGACAGATCCCTCGCGTCTTGCTATGGGAGCATCTATCGTACCGCTGTCTTCGTCAAATCTGCCGTAGCATACAGCCAGATATTTCTTGTTCAGATTCCCGTAAACCGATAAAGTGTTGTGTGAATAGCCGTTTTTTGCTATAAGTATGAGACCGCTGGTCTCGCGGTCGAGCCTTATTACCGGGTGAAGGGTTCCGTCGGACAATCTGGTCAGAAGGGAATCGTCAAGATGGCCGTGTGTGGGGTGTGTTACGATCCCTGAGGGCTTGTCGCATACGATGTAGTGTTCGTCCTCGTGTCTGAAAATGATCCCGTCCGGGTGCTTTATAATTCCGCACGTCTCTTCCATCTCGCAAAACAGGACATCTCCCGGCTTAACACGCTCTCTGACTGTGGCATGCACGCCGTTGAGCTCGACGGTGCCGCCGAACTTAAGCTTCTTTATCATCTGGCGGCTCATCTTGAATTCGGTACCGAGAATGCGCATTATCTCGCGTCCGTCATCTTTGCCGGGTACTGTATAATTAATTTTCATGAGCGTATTTTGGGCTCTTTGATGCAAAAAGTCAATTTTTTGTAATCCGGAAGCCCTTCGAAAGGTTGACATAGCGTTCAATTATTTTTATTATAATAAATGGCTTGTCAGAGCCACTTTTACAAATCGAACTTTGACAACTTAATATTGGAGGTGAGTACCAACAGTGGAGTGGTTATTTTTAATCATTGGTCTTGTTGTTGGCCTCGTCCTTGGGTTAATATGCACATCGATCTTCTACAAGCGCGGTCTGTCTGCACAGCAGAAGCAGCTGAAGGAAGATCTTGCCAAGTCTCTCGCAGACAGCGAGAAGATAATTGCAAATGCCCAGAAGGAAGGGGAGAGCAATAAGAGGGAACTTCTTTTGCAGGCTAAGGAGGAAGTATCCAAGGCTCGTCACGAATTAGAGAACGAAGCCAGGGAGAAACGTCAGGAGATTGCAAAGGAACGTAACAGACTCGAACAGAAGGAAGAGAACATTGAGCGTATTCAGGCCTCTGTTGAGAAGAAGCAGCAGGAGATCGAAGACAAACAGATCAAGATCGCTGAACTCGAACAGCGTGCACGGGAGATCGAAGCCCGTAAGCAGACTGAACTCGAGAAGGTATCCGGTCTGTCGATCAGCGATGCAAGGGCATTGGTCCTTGAAGCGGCTGAGAGAGAGTACAGTCATGATCTTGCTGCAATGCTCAAACAGATGGAAGAGAAGACAAAGCAGGAAGCAGATCGCATTGCAAAGGATATTATTGTTAATTCCATTCAGCGTTTTGCATCCGATTATGTCTCTGAAGTTACCGTATCAGTGGTTAATCTCCCTAATGACGAGATGAAGGGAAGGATCATCGGACGTGAAGGTCGTAATATACGTGCCATCGAGACGATCACAGGTGTTGATCTGATCATTGATGACACACCTGAAGCGATCATCCTGTCGTCATTTGATCCCATCAGAAGAGAAATCGCCAGACTTACCATTGAGAAGCTTGTCGTGGACGGAAGGATCCATCCCGCAAGAATCGAGGAGATGGTAAAGAAGTCCGAGAAGGAACTTAACCAGGTTATGAAGCAGGAAGGTGAGAGAGCCGTATTTGATACAGGTGTCATGAACCTCAATCCTGAATTGGTTAAGATACTCGGAAGGCTGAAGTACAGAACAAGTTACGGTCAGAACGTACTTCAGCACTCCATCGAAGTCTCCTGGCTTGCAGGACTTATGGCAAGCGAACTGGGACTCGATGTTAATCTTGCGAAGAGAGCAGGTCTCTTGCACGATATCGGTAAGGCCGTTGATTTTGAACAGGAAGGAACCCATGTTCAGCTTGGCGTTGAGATCGCCAAAAAGTACCACGAATCACCTGATGTCATCAATGCAATTGAAGCACATCACGGTGATGTTGAGCCCAGGACGGCAGTTGCTGTTCTTGTGGCCGCTGCAGATGCAATCTCTGCCGCACGTCCCGGTGCCAGAAGAGAGAATCTTGAGACATACATCAAGAGGATCGAGAAGCTTGAGGAGATCGCTACAAGCTTTGACGGTGTCGAGAAGAGTTATGCCATTCAGGCAGGACGTGAGATCCGCGTAATCGTGTCACCGGATAAGATATCCGATGATGAGATGGTAATTAAGGCCAGACAGATATGTAAGCGCATCGAAGATGAGCTGTCTTATCCCGGTCAGGTCAAGGTCAGCGTGATCCGCGAGACAAGAGCTACAGATTTTGCTAAATAAAGCAATTACAATTATTACCTTAGTTTTGTTTTATATCAGTTTGGGATTCACCAAAGTCCAATAGGAAGAGCCGCTTCGCAAGAGGCGGTTCTTTTTTTGCCTTCCGAAGGCCTGATAGTTGTCTGGCCTGCCTTTTATGGTAAAATCTCTTTTATGAAGATCTGTTTTATCGGTGATGTTGTTGGTAACTGCGGGAGGCGCGTCGTCAAGACCGTTCTTCCTGATCTTATTGTCCACAATGATATAGATGTTGTCATTTGCAATGCCGAGAATGCAGCCCACGGACTGGGCTGCTCAGAGAAGATCGTTAATGAACTGATGCTTACAGGCTGCGATATCATCACGCTCGGCAATCATGCTTTCTCTAATTATGATTTCCTGAGGCAGATACAGAATTTTGACAATGTTGTGAGACCTTCCAATGTATCGTCGGAGTGGCCCGGCAGGGATTACTGCATAATAGATAAATGCGGGCACAGGATCGGCGTGATCAATCTCATGGGGCAGATCAATGTGGGAATGTCGGCAGACAGCCCTTTCGATAAGGGCGAGGAGCTGATCGGAAGGCTTAAGGATAAGGAGAAGTGTGACACCGTGATCGTTGATTTCCATGCGGAGACGACTTCGGAGAAGCAGGCTTTGGGTTACTTCTTCGACGGCATGGCAACTGCGGTGATCGGTACTCACACGCACGTCCAGACATCGGATAACAGGGTGCTTCCCGGAGGTACCGGATATATTACTGACAGCGGCATGACGGGCGCAGTCGATTCGGTGCTCGGAATGGATATTGAGACGTCACTTGCAAGACTTGCATATAAGCTGCCGAGGAGGTACGAACCGGCTGACGGGCCCGGGTTCATGAACGGTGTGATCATAGATGTTGACGATTACGGCAGATGCAGGTCTGTTACGCGCTTTACCGAGTATGAGTAGGCTTAATAAAGGATGGAATAATCCTTCTTTTTATGTATAATGTGTCTTATGAGTGAGAATAATACTACAGAGCAGACAGTTATTAGCGACATCAGATATAAGCATACCAGGGTGACTTCAGCCTTAATGTTTATTCTTTTGCTGGTTGTTGCAGATCAGATAGCAAAGAATTCAATTACATCTAAGATGGCTCTTGGCGACAAGAGCGACATAATAAGCGGCTTCTTCTCGATACACTATGTGCGCAATACGGGAAGTGCATTCAGTTTCCTTGCTGATAAGCCGTGGGGGATTTATGTTCTTACCGGAATATCGGCAGTATTCGGACTTATCCTCATAGGACTGGTCGTATTTGCGATACTT
The DNA here is from genome assembly GCA_902795955.1 of Oscillospiraceae bacterium. Taxonomy (GTDB): domain Bacteria; phylum Bacillota; class Clostridia; order Saccharofermentanales; family Saccharofermentanaceae; genus Saccharofermentans. The sequence continues at coordinate 8,843 of CADBNJ010000181.1, read as the reverse complement.
CACGAACATAGTAAGATAGGTGTATGTCTTGCTATGATCGCGGCCGGTGCGGTCGGCAACCTTTGCGACAGGTTTGCTTACAAATACGTTATTGATTTCATAAGGTTTGATTTCGGAAGCTACACTTTCCCGATATTTAATCTGGCAGATTGCTATGCAGTCATAGGAACACTGTTGCTGATAGTGTACATACTTTTCTCGTCCAAGGATTTTGACGCTTTCTGGAATGAACTGTTCCACAGGAAGGTAAAGGACAAAGCATGAGGCGCGAATATACCTCGGATTCAGACGGGCAGCGTCTGGATGTATTCATTTCCGGTAAGAACAGCGATTATTCGAGATCGTATTTTAAGACTCTCATCAGCGAAGGTGCCGTCAGCATCAACGGGGTCATCGTAACCAAGGCCGGAACACCTGTAGGCAGGAATGATGTTGTATCGATCGATATTCCCGATCCGGTTGAGAGTGACAACATACCGCAGGATATTCCTCTTGATATAGTTTACGAGGATGAGCATCTCCTCGTTATCAACAAGCCGAGGGGACTGGTAGTTCATCCCGGTGCAGGCCACTCTGACGGCACACTTGTCAACGCTCTGCTCAAGCACTGTGAGGGGCATCTGTCTGATATAAACGGCGTCTTAAGACCGGGGATCGTGCACAGGATAGACAAGGATACATCCGGGCTCATGCTCGCATGCAAGGACAATGATACGCATGTTAAGCTTGCCGAAATGATAGCAAATCACGATGTTGTGCGTAAATACAGGGCAATTGCCTACGGTGTGATCAAGAGCGACAGGGGAACTATCGATGCGCCCATCGGAAGATCCGGCAAGGACCGACGCAAGATGAGCGTAAAGGGCGACGGCAAGTATGCGGTGACGCATTTCGAGGTGGTCGGAAGGTATTGTGAAGCGACAGATCTCCTTCTTAAGCTGGAGACGGGAAGAACCCACCAGATCAGGGTTCATCTTAATTATATCGGCCATCCCGTGGTCGGTGATCCGTTCTACGCAACTAAGAAAATGTCATTCGGACTTGAAGGACAGGCCCTCCACAGCACGTCTGTCGAATTTGTCCATCCCATAACCGGAGAGAAGCTGTTTTTTGAGTGTGATATACCTGATTATTACAAGAATGTTCTGGCAGGACTTACCCCGATGTAATTGACCTTTTGAGCGAATAATCGGATAATATGAGTATGATAAACAGATTAAGCAATATCAACGTCTCTGAACTGTCATCAGGTGGTATCTTCAGTAAGATATCATCTGCTTTCTCCGTACTGTGTGATACTGACGGCAGTGACATCATCCTTGAGGGGAACGATAATCTTAATCTGCTTCATGCGGAGGAGGCTCTGTCGGCTCTTGATAAGCTGACAGAAGATAATCCGGTTGATGACAGAACGGTTGATTATATTATCTTTCTTGCCGGCAAAGGCGCGCTCAATGAGTTTGTTAATTCGGCGGATGAAGTGTATTATACGACGCCGACAGGAAGGCCGGTCAAGGCAAGGACTCTCGGACAGAGAGTCTATCTCGATGCGCTGAGAAGATCTGATATCGTTATCTGCAGCGGACCTGCCGGATGCGGCAAGACGTTTCTCGGGGTTGCAATGGCTGTCAGGGCGTTCAGGAACAGGGAAGTGTCCAAGATAATCCTTACGAGGCCTGCTATCGAGGCCGGAGAGCGCCTCGGATTCCTGCCGGGTGATATAGAAGAGAAGGTCAATCCCTACATGAGGCCTATCTATGATGCCATAGAGGCTTTGCTCGGAAGAGATCTTTTTGAGAGATATTATGAGAAGGGTCTGATAGAAGTGTCCCCTCTGGCGTTTATGAGAGGACGTAATCTCGATGATTGTTTTGTGCTTCTGGATGAAGCACAGAATACGACGAAGGAACAGATGAAGATGTTCCTGACGAGACTCGGACTTAACTGCAAGGCCTGTGTATGCGGTGATTTTACTCAGGTCGATCTTCCGAGAGGAGTGCCGGACGGTCTTCATGATGCCATGGAAGTCATAAGCGGAATAGAAGGCATATCGATAGTGTCGATGCATAATTGTGATATAGTAAGGAACAGCCTGGTTCAGAAGATAGTCGATGCGTATGAACGGTACGGCAAGAGAGTGGAAGGTGACAGATAATGAACGTTAATTCATTCGGAACAAAGCTTCAGCAGATAATCGTAATGATACTTGTTGTTCTTCTTGTGACTCTCATCGTGTTCTACGGATATCTTCCTGACAGTTATAATTATTCTGTAGGCTCGATATCGGAATCTGATATCTATGCGGCAAGAACGATCACCGATAATTACCAGACCGAGTATGATGCGAATGCCGCCAGGACCAAGGTGCCTGCTATCTTTGTAAGGAATAATGAAGTCGCCTCGGATAACATTGCCAGGGTAGAGCTGTTCTTCTCACGCATCGATGATTCCCGTGACAAATACAGCAATAACGGTGAGATCGATCAGTTCTCGGCTACCGTAGCCGTCGATAATCTGTGTACTGAACTTAATAATGAGTTTGGCAAGGAATTTGACAAAGAGGTTATCAAGGTATTTTTTACCGCAAATAAATCAACATACAGCTATATCGAATACAAGGGAACTTCAATCGTTGAGCTTCTCATGAACGGCGATATTACCGAAGTCGAACTGGAGAATGCGATAGTATCCCAGATCGATTCTTTCAAGGAAACTAATCCGTCGTATTCCATCTACGGTGATGCACTCCAGAGCGTTTTCAGCCTTCTTCTGCAGCCGAATTCGGTGTTCGACGAGGATGCAACCGAAGATGCGGAGAATAACGCTTACAGAGCGGCTCTGGAGAACCCGGTCATGATCGAGAGAGGTGCCAAGATAGTAGGAGCCGGCGATGTTATCACCGAGCATACGTACCAGCTGCTCAGCGATCTTGATCTTATCTCGGATTCGGGATTCGATTATTTCATTCTGGCGAGAGTTGCTGTTTACATCGTTATAGTGTTCATGGCATGTGTCTTCTACATAAGCGTTAAGGAATTCGATTTCTCTATCGACCTGAGTGTCTTCTACATCCTGATAATCACTTTCCTTATCCCCGTTGCTGCGTCGATATATCTGTCAGAGATATCCCAGATGCTCGTAATTGAAGTGTTCTTTACGGCGATATGTGCCATGTATATGGGGATATCCGCATCGATCATATTCTCTGTAACAAATCTTCTGATGATATGGCCGATCTACCATTTCGACATCGAGATGCTGTTCGTCCAGCTTGTCGCGATATTTATATGCAGCTGCGTAGCCGGCAAGACCAAGAATCACTTCAACAGCGCATCAATAATCATTCTTCCGACACTGGCTTCGGTAGTTGCTTCTCTTGCATTTAATTTCTTCTCCAACTCGGCAAGGAATGAATACATCAATTCCGCTATGATGACCTGTCTGTCAGTAATCGGTTCGCTCGTAATTGCAGTCGGACTGCTGCCTATATATGAACTGTTCTCCAAGCGCGTGACGCCTATCAGGCTCATCGAATTATCACAGCCGGGTAACCCGCTGCTGAAGAGACTTTTTATTGAGGCTTCGGGAACATATCAGCACTCTCTCATGGTCGCGAATCTCGCTGATTCCGCTGCAGAAGCAATCGGTGCCGACGCTCTGTTCTGCAAGACTGCAAGCTATTTCCACGATATCGGTAAGCTGGAGAATCCCGAATACTTCACGGAGAATCAGCATGACGGCAAGAACATTCACGATGAGCTCAGCATTATGGAGAGTGTACAGATCATCACTTCGCACACCGAGGCAGGTGTCCGTCTCGCAAGGAAGAATAAGCTCCCCGAGGCGATCATTAAGGTTATAGATGAGCACCACGGCACAACCTACCCCGGATACTTCTACAACAAAGCCTGCGAGGAGGCCAGGGCGCAGGGCCTCGATATGCCTGATGTCAATAATTTCCGCTATCGGGGAAGGATTCCTTCCTCGAAGGAGTCTGCGATCATCATGCTGGCCGATACATGTGAAGCGGCTTTGAGATCTGCCGGCAAGACTGATCTTGACAGCTGTGAGGCTCTCATCAGGAAGCTCGTCAAAGGCAAGATAGAACAGGATCAGCTGGTTGATTCCGGTCTTTCTTTCGATGATATCGAGAAGATCATCAAATCGTTCAGGAATTTCTATGCAGGTGCATTCCACGAAAGGATCAAATACCCGGAAAATGATAATCAAAATACAACAAAACCAAGCAATTTTGAATGAGCACGAAGCTCTGATAACCAGGCTTAGCGAACTCATTGAAGATACAAAGTATGTGTCTTCTGAAGTTATTCCTCTGATCAGGAACAGTTATTGCAGCCTGATGTCCGTATCTGAAGAAGAGATACGTCAGATCAACAGCGATAACAGAGGGATCGATAAGGTAACCGACGTATTGTCTTTCCCTATGCTTGAATTCAGAGAAGGCAAGCTCGCGGGGCCGGTATCGGAATGTGATTATGAACTCGACAATGACGGCAACAGGGTATTCAATCTCGGTGATATAGTGCTTTGTCATGACGTTGCCGTTAAGCAGGCTGAAGAATACGGTCATACGGTTGAACGTGAGGTGTTGTTCCTGATCGCTCATTCACTTCTGCATCTGCTCGGATACGATCACATGAAGCAGAGCGAAGAACGAAGGATGATATCGAAGCAAAAACTCCTGATGGCAGATCTCGGGCTTGGGTTTGATGAAGAGGCGGCGGAAGATGATGAGCCGGTATACTCTGCAGGAACACATTGTGATCATGTGGGATATGTTGCCATCCTGGGCAGGCCTAACGTCGGTAAATCAACGTTGCTCAATTACATCTCGGGTATGAAGGTTGCGATTGTATCTCATAAGCCGCAGACGACAAGGACCAACATCAGATCCATCTATAATACGGATGATTCCCAGATAATATTTGTCGATACGCCGGGAGTACATGCTCCAAAGTCCAAGATGGCTGAGATCATGGTCGACAGGTCTTATAATACTGCGAAGAATTCTGACCTTATCCTGTTTATAGCAGACGGGAGGTTCCCAAAGCCCGGCAAGGTGGAGCTTGATCTTCTTGAGAAGTGCAGAAAGTCAGGCAAATCCGTTATCCTGGCGATCAACAAGACAGACGAGATCAGGAAGGAAGACCAGCTTCCCATTATCGCCAGTTATTCGCAGGTCTTTGAATTTAAGGACATAGTTCCCGTCAGTGCAAGATCAGGTAAGAATGTTGAACTTCTGATGGATGTCATCAAGAACAACCTTCCTGAAGGTCCCAGGCTTTATGACACAGAGTATCTTACGGATCAGACCGAGAGGGAGATGGCAAGGGAATTCATCAGAGAACAGGTCCTTCACTTTACTAATCAGGAGATCCCTCACGGTGTCGCTGTTGAGGTCACTAAGTTTGAGGACAGGTATAAAGATGATTCCGAAGATGAATATGACCGCGATATGGTCGTTATTGAAGCTTCGATCATCTGCGAACGCAAGTCTCACAAAGCCATTCTCATCGGTAAGGACGGTCAGATGCTCAAGCGCATCGGAACTGCTGCAAGGAAGAGTATCGAGAACATGACGGGATGTAAGTGTTACCTTGATCTTTTTGTTAAGTACAGGGAAGACTGGAAGAACGACGACACTATGCTCCGGCAGTTCGGTTTTACCAAAGAGGAAGACTGATATGGCATCTGAACCCGTAACTTTGCGGGGTGTTATCCTGGCGAGCAGAGAGTACAAGGAGAAGGACCGTGTTCTTAAGTTCCTGACAAAGGAACGCGGGCTCCTCGATATCTATGCCAAGGGTACCGGTAAGATGAACAGCAGCAATGCCTTCGTCTCTGTTCCATATATGCTCTGCGACATAACCGTATCAGATTCTCACGGGTACCTTTACTTCCGTTCGGGCAATATAATCGAGAGTAACAGCCGTATAATGACCGATCTCGATACCATAACTGCCGCAGCACATTTCGCTGATATTCTCATCGATTCATCAGGTCAGAGTGAGAACTTTGAAGAAGCTTATGAACTGGCGGTCTATGCATATTATTATCTTGCGTCCTCTGCCGGGAAATATAAGCAGTTTGTTGCCTCATTCAACTGGAGGATTCTGTCAATACTCGGGCTGACCGTTATATATGAGATGACCAACGATACGCAGCTTCCCGTAACGGATGACGGGATTTATTATGTGAGCAACTCAGGAGGTGATATCTTTGCCGGGCGGCGGCAGGGGGATTATTCCGTTCTGTCCGGAGTTGCGGTCAAAGCTTTGAATTATATGGCTTCATGTGATATCAAGGATCTTTTTGCGATGACATGCTCTGACAGTATGGTATCATCTTTAAGTGATTTTACCTTGCGGTACATATCGTATCATTTCGAGAAGAACTATAAGGAAAGATTTGAGATATGAGCAAAAAGTCAAAGATAATATCAATTGCAGTTACGGCAGTAGTGTTGCTTGCACTCGCAGCAGGTTATCTGTACTGGACGGGAGCTCTTGATAAGTTCCTGCCCAAAAAGGCGTTTGTTCTTGAAGAGTATAAGGCAACTGATACGGTAAGAACCGAACCTGAAGAATATGTTCCTGATCTGATACTTGTCAACAAGCAGTTTACTTTGTCAGCTGATTATGAGCCTGATATCGTATTCTACAGGGATACGGACGTGCCGATGGGCAGGGCAGTCGTTGATGCGTATGGGGAATTGTCCGACTATGTACGCAATAACATGAATGACAGGCTTTTTGTATCGAGCACGTACAGATCATTTGATGACCAGCAGCGGGTTTATGACGAGGAAGGCTCTGAGATAGCGGCGCTCCCGGGTGAATCCGAACATCAGACCGGACTTGCCATAGATGTTTATGTAAAGAATTTTGCCGGCAAGGGCTTCATACAGTCCAAGGTAGGCATGTATGTCAACAAATACTGCCATGAGTACGGTTTTATTATCAGATATCCGGAAGGCAGGGAAGATGTTACCGGCTTTGAATATGAGCCGTGGCATATAAGGTATGTAGGTCACCCGCACGCTGAGATCATTGCTGAGTATGATCTGACTTTAGAAGAGTATCTGGGTTATTTTACTGCCGGCAAATGGTATAAATATGGCGAATATGTTATCGGAATGTGCAGTGAAGATGATATTAAGATCCCCGCGGATATGGATCAGGATTCTGTCAAATACAGTAAGGATAACCGCGGAAATGTCTTTGTCTGGGGTAAGATTGCATAATACTTTATTTTAAATAATGTTACATTTGCCCTTTGATCAGATGGTAAAATATAAATATACATCTATCAAAGGGGGATACAGGCATGAGATCCTATTTATACAGTTGCAGAAGATACATAGCGGCTGCCTTTGCGATAATACTGTCTGTGGCGCTGGTTGCAAGGATTGTAACAGCTTCCAATATTGCATATTATTCACTTACTTTCACATATGATCAATCATCAGCCAGAGAGATGCTCAGTTCCCTCAATCAATGGAGGACCGGCAAGAACTGGTACTGGAATCCGGACAATAAGACTAAGACGAGTATATCAGCCGGCAAACTCGGTAATCTTCAGTGGGATTATAACCTTGAACAGATCGCAATGCAGAGAGCCTATGAGATAGTTCTCCTTGCAGAGCACAAGAGACCTAACGGCGATTCAGTTTTCTCCATCACCGTTAACGGAGTCAGTACGAGCGGAGAGAATATCGCGTGCGGTACACTTGATTCTCTCGATACATACGAGAAGGCTTTCGAGGCGTGGCAGGAGAATGACTGCGATTATGCAGGTCAGGGTCACAGACGTAATATGCTCAATTCCGGATTTAAGAGTATCGGAATTGCTCACGTTGTTGTCGGCAACAGCCATTACTGGGTACAGGAGTTCGGATATTCAGCATCATCAGACACTACGGATCCCGGTGTCAATAACAGTGTAAATACAGTAGACGTTCCTTTCGACATGGATATGATGGGTCTTCTGTCATATGTAACACAGGCCAAATACGGCAAGCATTATGAGACCAATATCGGCACAAAGAATCCCTGTCCATCAGTAAATGTGTTTATGGGCAAGCCTGAAGCAATGCAGCTTGAGTATCTGACCTGGACTTGGGGTGAAGACGTCCAGACGATCGAGTATACCGGATGCTTCCTGGGAATGAGGATCGATTCCGGATATGATGTAACATGGTCTTCCTCCAATGAGAGCGTTGTCAAGATCGTTGACGGTTCCTATTATCAGGCCGTCGGTGTAGGCAATTGCTATATTACTGCCAATATCTCTTATCAGGGAATGACTACAAGCAGTAATATTCGTATTGAGGTGAAGCCTGTTGCCATCAGCAGCTCCGGTATCTCAGTCAGTGTCGATCCGGTCACCTATAACGGAAGCAGTCTTACACCGAATATTACGGTAACAAATAACGGCATTGTTCTTGAGAACGGGAAGGATTATACATATTATGCTACTGACAATGTTAATGCCGGATATGGTAAGTTAACGATCAACGGCAGCGGAGACTACAACGGAACGAGAGAAGTGAAGTTCCCGATAAGTGCGAAGGACATAGACAGTTCGGATATTACAGTGACCGGAATTACAGACATGCCATATACAGGCTCTGCGGTCAAGCCGGAATTCACGGTGTTTGACGGTGAACGGGAACTGGTGAGAGGTACTGATTACACTTATGATTTCTCTTCCAATACCCTTGTGGGGACAGCGACGTTGACCCTGAACGGCGTAGGTAATTATTCAAATATGAAGTTTGTCAGTTTCAGGATCTATGATCCGGCAGCGCCTACGACCGAAGC
>CADBNJ010000180.1 GCA_902795955.1 Oscillospiraceae bacterium | reverse complement strand
TATTACGGCAACGGTACCATAGCCAAGTGGTAAGGCAGAAGTCTGCAAAACTTCCATTCCCCAGTTCAAATCTGGGTGGTACCTCCAGAAGACAGGGAGCAAGGATACTGATCCTTGCTCTTTTTGCTTAGATGATCATGAGGAGCAGGTGTTATGGCCGGTAATTCAAAGGGTTCGTTCAAAGGAACGCTCGGATTTGTTCTTGCAGCGGCAGGAAGTGCCGTAGGACTCGGCAATATCTGGAGATTTCCGTATCTTGCCGCAAGGGACGGCGGCGGTCTGTTCCTTGTCATTTATCTCATACTGGCCGTTACATTCGGATTTGCACTTCTGACGACGGAGATCTCAATAGGCAGGAAGACAAAGGAGAGCCCGCTGACATGCTATAAGAATGTCAAAAATGGCTGGGGATGGATGGGCATCCTATCATGCGTCATTCCGTTCATCATTCTGCCGTATTACTGTGCGATAGGCGGATGGGTACTCAAGTATTTTGTTGCCTTTGCGACGGGACACGGTGAGGAATGTGTAGCTGACGGATACTTTGACACCTTTATATCAGGACAGTTCGAGCCCGTGATCTACATGGTCATATTCACCATACTGTGTGCCGCAGTCATATTTATCGGCGTCAACGGCGGAATAGAGAAGATGTCGACCATCATAATGCCGGTGCTTATCATAATGGTCATTGTCATTGCCGTATTCTCTCTGACGATAACCGGGGAGGATGATGCCGGCAAGGCCATTTCCGGATGGGACGGCCTGCAGGTCTACATTATCCCCAGCTTTGAAGGTGTGGATATCAGCAGATTCTGCAACATAATAATGGATGCATTAGGCCAGCTGTTCTACAGCCTGAGTGTCGCAATGGGTATTATGATCGCTTACGGATCCTACGTTCCCGACAAGGCAAATCTCGTCAAGTCGATCAACCAGATAGAATTCTTCGATACTTTGGTGGCATTTCTCGCCGGTGTCATGATCATTCCCGCTGTTTATGTATTCATGGGTCCCGAGGGCATGAGTTCCGGTCCTTCGCTCATGTTCGTGACGCTTCCCAAGGTGTTCATGTCAATGGGCTGGGCAGGCCCGGTAGTCGGTGCGGTATTCTTCGGAATGGTGCTTTTTGCGGCGATCACGAGCGGAATGTCGCTCCTCGAGGCCGTCGTCGCCTCATTCATGGACGGATTCAAGATAACGCGCAGGAAGAGCGTTGCTGTCGAGACGGTGATCGCCCTTCTGATCGGTCTTCTGGTCTGCCTCGGCTACAATGTATTCTTCTTTGATGTCAAGCTTCCCAACGGTTCTCACGGTCAGATCCTTGATGTTATGGACTATGTAAGCAATCAGATACTGATGCCTGTAATTACCATCGCCACGTGCATTCTGATCGGATGGGTCAAAAAGCCCGATTACGTCATCTCCGAATTGACAAGGAACGGCGAGAAGTTCGGCAGAGCCGGATTGTACCGTGTAATGGTAAAGTTCGTGGCGCCGATACTCGTCTTTATACTGTTTATGATGTCACTTGGCGTCGATAAGTGGATAGCAGGTCTGTTCGCATAATGACTAAAGTGGCGTTCTGAGCAACTTTCTGTTTGACCTTTACAGTAAAACATATTATTATTAACAAGGCTTTTCAGACGTTTTAGTCCGGTAAAGCATTCTAATGAACTAGGAGAACGGTTATGAACAAGAAAATCATTTCGGCTATCCTCGCAGGCGCAATGATGCTCAGCGTTGCCGGTTGCAACAAAGCAACAAGCGGCAGTGAAGCCAGCACGCCCAAGAAGGATAAGTACACGATCGGTATCTGTCAGCTCGTTCAGCACGAGGCTCTGGATGCTGCCACGAAGGGATTTAAGGACGCTCTTATTGAGAGACTCGGCGCTGATCACGTTGTTTTCGATGAGCAGAATGCTTCAGGCGATTCATCAACGGCTACAATGATCTGCCAGAATTTCGCATCACAGAACGTTGACCTTATCATGGCTAACGCTACACCCGCGCTTCAGGCAGCTCAGACTGCAACAACAACGATCCCGATCCTCGGAACATCTGTTACGGAATACGGCGTTGCACTTGGTATCAATGATTTCAACGGTACTGTAGGCGGCAACATCTCCGGAACGTCAGACCTTCCCCCGCTCGACGAGCAGGCTAAGATGGTATCTGAGCTCTTCCCTGATTCCAAGACAGTAGGTATCGTATACTGCTCTGCAGAGGCTAACTCAAAGTATCGGGCTGATACTGTAAAGAAGTACCTCGAAGAAGCAGGCAAGACAGTTAACATCTATACTTTCACGGATTCCAACGATATCACGAGCGTTGTAGGTGAGGCCTGCAACAACTGTGATGTTCTCTACATCCCTACAGATAATACGGCTGCTTCATGCACAGAGGCTATCAACAACGTAGCTCTCCCTGCAAAGACACCTATCATCGCAGGTGAAGAGGGAATCATGAAGGGATGCGGTGTTGCTACTCTCTCCATCGACTACTACGGTCTCGGCAAGAAGACAGGTGAGATGGCTGCTGACATCCTCGAGGGTAAGGCTGATATCGCTACAATGCCTATCGCTTACTACCCCAACCCTGTTAAGAAGTACAATCCTGCTCTCTGCGAGCAGCTCGGTGTAAAGGTCCCTGAGGGATATGTTGCACTTGATTCCTGATCTTAACAGCATAAGCAAAAACTGAACAAGAATTATCGCCGGAGGGGAAATAATTGTATTTCCCCTCTGACGAATTTTTGTACTAAAGGAGTTTAGAATAATATGGACGCAATAGTTGCGTATTTCCAGTCGTTGGACATAACGGGATTATTATCCAGGATTCCTGCCAGTGTATCGCAGGGCCTGATCTGGGCATTGATGGCGCTCGGTGTGTATATCACTTTCAGGATACTTGACGTAGCCGACCTGTCTGTTGACGGTACGTTCTCCACGGGCGGTGCTGTCACGGTAATCCTTATCGTTAACGGTGTGCCCGCTGCCGTTGCTGTCCCTATTGCCTTCGTATGCGGTCTCATTGCGGGACTCGTAACAGGACTCCTTCACACAAGACTCGGTATTCCTGCCATCCTCGCAGGTATCCTCACACAGTATGCACTCTATTCTATCAACCTTGCGGTAATGGGCTTCAAGGCTAACACGCCTGTCGGTGCCGACAAGTTCAATTCGCTGATCATCAGCGGAAGGGACGTCAATATGGCGATCGTCGTAAGCCTTTGCTTCGTCGCATTTATAATTGGTCTGCTTTACTGGTTTTTCGGAACAGAACGCGGTATGTCCATAAGATCTACCGGCTGCAATCCGCAGATGAGTAAAGCACAGGGAATCAATATAAACCT
>CADBNJ010000179.1 GCA_902795955.1 Oscillospiraceae bacterium | reverse complement strand
TGTCAAGGCCGGGGATGTTCCTGCCAAGGTGGAGGCAATACGCCGTTCTTTCGCCCGGGCGGAAGAGTATTCAAGGCAGAAAGGACTCGATGTCTCCTCTGCAAAGATGAACGTCATTGTTCAGGAGATGGTGGATGCAGAACTGGCAGGTGTCCTGTTTACCTCAAATCCTATGGGGCTTCTTAACGAGACAGTTATAACAGTCGGCAGAGGCCTTGGCGAAGAGGTTGTGTCCGGCAGGGCAGATATAACATCATATTACTATAATCTTACCGATAAGATCTATTACTATGAGGGGAAGGAAGATCTGCTGTCCAATAAACTTGTTGAGGAACTGATATCATTATCAGCAAGGATCAAAGAGATCCTCGGTGATTATCTCGACATCGAATTTGCCATCGCGGAAGGTAAGGTGTATATACTTCAGGCGCGTCCCATAACAGTGCTCAAGACTGACGATCCGCTGATACTTGATAACAGCAACATCGTGGAGAGTTACCCGGGAATATCTCTTCCGTTAACCGTATCATTTGTCGATCTTGTGTATAGCGGCGTCTTCAGGGGCGTTTGCCGCAGAGTGCTGAAGAATGACAGGGAACTTAACAAGCATTCTGATATATTCCTTAACATGACAGGACACGCCAACGGCAGAGTGTACTATAAGATCAGCAACTGGTATACAGTTCTGAAGTTCCTTCCGATGAACAGGAAGATCATTCCCGTTTGGCAGGAGATGCTCGGTGTAAGGAATAAGAACTATGATAATGATGACGTCGCGATCCCGTGGTATGTCAGAGTCGGAACTTATTTTAACTCAGTTCATGAGATACTAAGCGCCCCCCGCAATATGCGCAAACTGGATAAGATCTTCCGGGAAGTCAACGATGATTTCTACGGCAGGTTCTCTCCTTCGATGAAGCCGCACGAAATGCGGGTTCTTTTTGATGAGGTCAAAGCAAAACTCTTTGACGTATGGGATGTGACTCTGCTGAATGATATGTATTCCTTTATCTTTACAGGCCTTCTCAAGTCGAAGATGAGGAAGAAGGGCAAGAGTGATAAGGAGATCAATGAACTTATCAGCGGAATCTCTGATATAGAGAGTATGAAGCCGGTGCGTGCAATGCTGAAGCTGGCACTGGACAAAGACCGTATGACTTCTGAAGAGTATTGCAGGGCGAAGAAGGAATACATTACTCTCTACGGTGACAGGAATCTCGAGGAACTGAAGCTGGAGAGCAGGACGTTCAGAAGCACCCCCGCACTCCTTGATGCCAGGATCGACAGTTACAGAACTGATATGGATAAGCTGCGTGAGATGTATGACAATCTCACTTCCGGCAGCAAAAAGACTGCAGGGAAGGGCTTCATCGCAAAAAGATGTGCTCTCGGCATATCCAACCGGGAGATATCACGGCTTAACAGGAGCAGGATATACGGAATAGTCAGGCTGATAGTTGATTCACTGAGCATCCATTACGCGAAGCAGGGGATCATTGAAGCAGAAGAGGATATATACTATCTTACCATAAACGAAGTGCTGGACCTTACCTCCAAACCTGCGGATATGACTTCTGTTGTCAGGGAGCGAAGGAACATGTATGAGATATTCAGACGCCTTCCGGCGTATTCAAGACTCGTTTTTGCCGGGAAAGAATTCGACAAGAGTCACAGGAGCGTCAATTCATATGTGAAGACAAATGCGGATGATGAACTGGCAGGTACGCCTTGCTCGGGAGGAATTGCTGAAGGTGAAGCGCTTGTCATAACCAGTGCGCCTGACGCTTATGATGTCAGGGACAAGATACTTGTTACGAAGATGACGGATCCCGGATGGGTATTCCTTCTGGCCTCAGCCAAAGGGGTAATTTCCGAGAAAGGCTCCCTGCTGTCACATACTGCGATAATATCAAGGGAACTCAAGGTGCCGTCGGTTGTGGGTGTAGATGGCCTTCTTGCTTCGATCCGTACCGGTGACATTGTAAGGATCGACGGTGACAGTGGTACAATAAAGATCGTTCGGAGGAAGGATCAGTGAGATTAGTTAAGTTTGAACGGGAAGACAAATACATAAAGGATTTTCTGTCATTGCCGGTGAAGATCTATTCATCAAAGGACAATATGGAAGATCCGGGAACGATGAGAAGCATTCTTACGGGGGAGCACCCGTTGTCGAAGTATTTTAAGCTTGACAAGTTCCTGATATACGATGAAGAAACGCCTGTAGGAAGATTTGCTGTTACCACGTACGAGAATGACAGAACGGCATATCTCGGTTTCTATGAATGCCTTGATAATGACGAGTATGCAAAGTTCCTTTTTGACAGTGCATATGAGTTTGCAAGAACTAATGGGTATGAGAAGATCTTAGGACCCGTTGATGCATCGTTCTGGATCAAATACAGGCTTAAGATCAAC
>CADBNJ010000178.1 GCA_902795955.1 Oscillospiraceae bacterium | reverse complement strand
GGGGAATAATAGCTATATTTCCCCATTTCTCTGAAAAATCAGGCAGGAATTTTGATTTTATGGGGAAGTATATAACTGACCGGTTGAATGCAGTCCCGGGCGACCAATATGATCAAGTTACTCACGTCACTCTGTGAAGCCCGCAACTGCTTGCGAGCGGACTTCCGCCAGCATATCGGGCACCCAAGTCATCACCCGTATTAGTTCAATGCCCTGGCCCGGAACTGCTTTGAGCACGAGCGGGTATATACGCAAAAAAATAATGCACACACTCACCCCCACGAAGTGCGACTGAGTTCCGGAACAGCGGCATTGGGCTTCCTTTATGGTACATCCTTTATCGATGACAGTCCGTTCTCGTCGAATTCGTATGTATATTCGAGGCACTTCTCGTCCATAAATGCACGGTAGTTATTCATCCTGATGAAGCTGTTGACTCTGTCGTACCATTCAGGCTTCTCGGATTTGGATACATAGTACAGAACATAGAAATCGCCGTCCTGCTCGATGAAATAAGTGTCACCGGGCCTTCTTGATTCATCAAAGATCCAGTTGGATATCTCTTCGCTGTACTGCTCACGGTAAGTCATCTGGCTGTGAGTTACGACCAGACGCCCCTCAAGCACATCAGTGTTGTAAATATTCTCTACTTCAGAGAAGCTGTCAGCGCCTTCCTTGCTGATCTTCTCGTATATCTCCTGCGCAAGTGTCTGGGAAGCAGGATAGTTGATGTTGCCCTCATCGTCCTTTATGGAAGTGATATGGGCAATATGGACATCCCTCAGGTTCTCGGATAATTTCTCTCTCTGTACAAAGACAATGATGATGGGGAATCCGTCCGTATCACTGAATATCGTGCTGTCACCGGGCTGTCTGTCAACGCTGAACAGCCAGTTGCGGAAGTCTGCGTGAGTGAAGTCGCTGTATCTGCAGTTGGCAACCAGAGTTGAATCGGGGACTTCAAGAGCGCTCTTGGCTTCGCCGGAGAAGTATTTCGCGGCGCACTCCTCAAATTTGGAGGGATCTCCGCCCATTGCGTCCAGTATCTGATCCGCGTGGAGATTTGCCGTATCGACATATGCCTGCTCGCGCTGTTCATAAGCGATCCTGAGGAGCTTGTAGTCAACTGTATCATATGTGTTGCAGTCGGCATTATAGGCCTCGAGAGCCTGTTCCTCTGTGGCTGAGAGTTCTTCGAGCTTCGCACTGTCGGAATAGTCGTCGGCGAAGTACTTCCTGGCAAGATAGTTGAGGATCACCTGTTCATCGACCTGGCTGCCGTATACGCCCTTGATGTATGTATCAAGGGGAACGCCCAATTGGTCAGCTTTGGACCTTATCCAGCTGATATATGCCTCTGCGCGCTCGAAATGCTTATTCTCTATTGAATAGCCTTTGGATGTGGCGTCATCATAGAGTATCTCCACCTCCTGCATGCGCTGAGCCGTGTAGTTGAGGAAATAGTCTTTGTAAGTGTTATATTTGTCGTCGTCCCCATAGGGAGATGCGAGCAGATTCGGGGTGTCTGCGGCGAACAGATCGACACCTTCCTCGATCATGGTGTAGTGATACATGAAGCTGAAATCGGCGCTGCTGATCTTCTTGCCGTGGATGGTAAGAGGGCTGATGATGCTGTCAGTACCGCCCGCATTGTAGAAGATAGTTGCGGCGATCGCCAGGATAACCACTACGACGCCGACTATGACAAGTGCCAGACCGGGATTCTTCTTGGCTGCAGGAGTGACACTGCCGGAGCCTTCATCCGCATCAAGATTTACCGTGACTTCATCGCGTGAATTATCGGCAGGCTCTTCTTCGGGTAACGCAACCTCGCCGGCGGGCTCATCCTGCACCGCCAGGTCAGTATCCTTCTCCTCTATCGGTTCATTCTCCTTCAATATGAGATCTTTATCTTCTTTGCTCACGTTAGCTCTCCTCCTCTTTAGGAATGATGAGATTGATACATTGCTTTATGCATTCGACTGTTACAGGCAGCTTGGGACCTTTCTCGCCGTCGAGATCCATGACGATGTCACCGCTGCCGTCGCGGACTTCGATCCTGATATTGTCTGACTGGAAATAAACAACTTTCTTACTGTCGATATGGTCGCCGATCAGGAGCTTGCCGACGAGAGGCATGATATCCATCGCCTCGATCTTCTTGACGATAAGCATGTCGAGAAGGCCGTCCTCGATATCGGCGAGTGTCATGAGCTTGCGGAAGCCTCCGACGCTCCTTGTATTGGAGATGAAGAACATCAATGCATCAACATCTGTTGTCTCGCCGTCGTGAGTTACCCTGAGCGGGATGGTATTGTTCATTGCAGGCAGATCCTTGATCGCCGACAGCCAGTATGCCACGGGACCCAGCGCCGTCTTGAGGTCGCTGGATACGGAATAGGCGACATCGGTCAGCATTCCGGCAGCAGCTACGTTAAGGAAGTAATCATCCCCGCATTTGCCGCAGTCTACCGTCCTGAAATCAGGATTCATGAGCATTCTTGCAAAATCGGAGGGCGATTGAGGCATTCCCAGGGTGGTCGCGAAATCATTGACCGTCCCGGAGGTGTAGATGGCCAGGGGGATATTGATGCCGCCGGAGCATATTCCCGACACGACCTCATTGACAGTTCCGTCGCCTCCGACGGCGATCATGTAATCATATTCTGACGGATCGGTATCCTTGGCAAATTCCTTCGCGTCATTCTTGCCTGCTGTATAGTATATATCGGCCCGCGTGACGGCCTTCTGTGTTACAAGATAAGACAGCATGTCTTCCACGCTGATCTTTGCCGTCTCGCGTCCTGAAGACGGGTTTGCTATGATCTTAAGCTTAAGTCCCATATTTTTTCCTTATGTGATATTATTATCACGTTTGATTATAACTTTATTTATGTTAAATTCGAAAGGCATTTATATTAATATATGAAAAAATCTTCGGATTCAGTTAATTTTGAGGCAAAAGATCTGAAAAGACGGCAAAATGCCGAGAATATGCCTCATTATCTGTTGGCGTTCCTGCTGCCGATGTTTACAGTGATCACTGCGTTTGCGATCCTGCAATGCTATCCTTTCGGCAAGAGAACGATGCTCACTGTGGATCTGTATCATCAGTATGCCCCGTATCTTGTGGCATTCAGGGACAAGATACTGTCCGGCGACAGTCTCCTGTATTCGTGGAACGACGGGCTCGGAAACGAGTATTTCGGTGCGTTCGCGAACTATACGGCAAGCCCTCTGAACATCTTCTGCATATTCTTTACGGCCAAGACAATGCCCGTATTCATTGCGCTGATCACTGCGGTCAGGGCCGGCCTTGCTTCACTTACGATGACTCTGTTCCTCAGGGAGAATGACGGCGGAAGGATCGACAATATCACAGTCGTCTTCGCTGCATCTTATGCACTTTGCGGATGGTTCGTAACTGATTTCTGGAACATAATGTGGTGTGATGCGATGATCCTCCTGCCTGTTGTATGTCTCGGTCTTCGCAGGCTTTTCCTCAGGAACAGCTGGTGGCTGTACATGACATCCCTTGCATTGGCCATCGCGAGCAACTATTTCTCGGGGTATTTCCTGTGTCTGTTCCTTCTGTTCTTTGCGCCTGTCTACTATGTGATGCTATTCGTACCGGCAAAGGATAAGAGGATAAAGAACAGACTGTCATTCGGAACATTCATTACATCTGCGGCCAAGTTCGGCACTGCCAGTGCGATAGCAGGTGCTGCCACGGCTGCGATTACCATACCGACCTACATCATCCTGCAGCACTGCTCCGCTACGGGCGGTGAGTTCCCTAAGGATTTCAACCTTACGGGCAACCTCTTTGACTTCCTGGGAAGGCTGATGGTTGCGGCAAGTCCTGCCATAAGGGACGGTATGGCGAATGTCCATTGCGGGATCGTGATGGTGATGCTGCTGCCGCTGTTCTTCCTGCTTCCAAAGGAGTCCGGGATCGGTCTGAGACATAAGATAGGCCTTGGTGCGGCTCTCCTGATCCTGTACCTGAGCTTCACAAACAGGACACTTAATTATATCTGGCACGGCATGCATTTCCCGAATCAGATACCTTACAGGGAATCGTTCCTGATGCCGTTCCTGCTCGTTTTTGTCGGATTCCTGACGATAAGGAGGCTAAGAAGCCTTCCCAAAGGATCGCTGGGACTGTCGATCGCCGGGACATTTGTTTTCCTGGTGCTGTACGAGAAGTTCGGCGAGGGCGATGAAGGATATATCCAGATCGGCCTTACCTTCCTGTTCATTATCGTGCAGGGACTGGCACTCAAGACGATCGCCGACAGGAAGAGAACGGTGCTGTTCTGCGAGACGCTCCTGACGGTAACGATGATAATCGAACTGATCGCCGGCAGCATTGTCTCAATAGCACTCGTTGCAAAGAATGAGGGCTTCGTCGGCTACGATTATTACGGCAAGAACTACAAGGAGATCAAGCAGTATGTTGATTCTGTCGAGGGAACGGAGGGACATAAGACTTTCGAGAGGAGCGAGCTGTTCCCGAACAATATCTGCAACATCCAGTCAGTTTATAACATCAAGGGAATGTCGATATTCTCATCGACCACCAGAGAGAGCTTTGTCAAGTATAACAGGAACTTCGGATTCCATAATAACGGCATTAACGGACTCCGCAATGCCGGGATTACAAGGCTTACGGCATCTCTGTTCGGCGTTCGCAATCTCGTGGCGATAGAGAAAAACACCAAGACCGTTCCTTCCATGTTTGACAAGGAATATGAATCTGACAATATCATGGTGTATGCAAATCCCGACGCGCTGGCCGTCGGATTCATGGTAAATGAGAAGGTTACGGAGTACGAACCTGACTGGGGCGATACAAATGTTTTCAAGAAGACAAATCAGTGGCTTAACGCTATGGGCGTTGAAGGTGAGTTGTATGAGCCTGTGGAGTTTACCGCAGTCAGCAGTGAGAATATGACGACTTCGCACGACACAAGTACCCATTTTGTCTATTCCGTGCCTCAGAACGACGAGACTCATTCGTTCAAGGTGAGATTTGACAAAGCAGAGCAGAATGCGGATCTCTATGTCTATGTGAATTCGTCATGCGGCGGAAATGCGACGGTCTCCAGGGAGGGGGAAGAGGATTTTACCTTCGAGATAAGGAGTTACCAGACGATAAGCCTCGGAAGATTTGACGGCAGACCCGTTACTCTTGAGGTCAAATATACCGGCAAGCCCGGCAATTCTCTTAATGTTTACGGTGTCCAGCTCACAGAGGAGCGGTTCAGGGCGATGTTCGATACGCTCGCGGATGAGCAGCTCGAGGTAACGGAGTATTCATCCGGCAAGCTGAAAGGAACGGTCGATGTCATTAATGACGGCCTGCTGTTCATGACTGTTCCTTATTCGGAGGGGTGGAGTGCCAAAGTAGACGGGGCAGATGCCGTGATCACGCCGGTGGGGGATTCCTATATCGGTCTCAAACTGACGTCAGGAACGCATCAGATCGAAATATCCTATTCGCCTTCGGGATTCGGAGCGGGAATTGTTATCAGTCTTGCATCCTTATTCGTAATGGCATCCGTTGTGGCGGTATCGTCAATTATCAACAGAAGAAAGGCAAAGCCTGATGAGACTCCTGGGCAAGAAGAAGATAAATCTTGATGTAAAGGCAATCCTTGCCTTTGCTCTTCCGGTGCTTATAATGGCATTGGCATTTCTCTTTGCCCAGACAGAACCCGGCAGCATACTGCCTGTCGAGGCCACTTTGAGGCACTCCAAGACGGATGAGGATATCATCACCACCGTCAATGACGGCATGAAGGATCATGACGTCATACTGGATTCACTCAGTTCAGACAGCGCTATGCTGCGCAATAACGGGATAAAGAGGATCATTACCGAATACTGTGATCCGTTCTTCATATTGTCGCTGGGGATGGAAGGCGGGATGTGCCTGGTCTTTCTTTTCCTCGCGTTTTTTATAAGATTCGGACTTGCGGGGCTTATGATGCAGCGTCTTCTGTCATCGAGGATCGGCTTCGGAGCTTTTTTTGAAGTGCTGTTGTCCGTGCTTTATTCCCTTAGTTCCGTGGCACTCCTGTCATCTTCATCCGTGCAGCTGATGGATCTCATGATACTGCTGCCGCTGATGCTCAAAGGTTATGACGAGCTGATAATGCCCGGCGGCAGCATGGTAAATATCAAGACAGTCGTCATCTGTGTGCTTGTTTTTATATCCGGTATCCACGGAATGATACAGGGTATATTTGCATCGGTCGTTTTCGGTCTGTTCATCTCGATAACAAGGTACGGAAGATTCGCGGGAGTGATGAGATCTCTGGCCAGGATCGCTCTGAACAGCCTTCTGGCGATAGTTATTACGGCGTTCATCAACATTCCAAGATTTGCCTGCATAGAATATGAGAAGTTCGAGCCCGGACTGTTCGAAGAAGGCGGAATGAATTATGCTCTCTTTGATCTTTTCTCTGCAAATGCGAGCGGAATAGCGGTCGATTCATCGGCTTATGTTGTTCCGGCCATGTATATCGGGATCATTACATTTATTCTCATCATGATCCTCTATCTCAACAGCAGCATTCCCATCAGGATCAAGATGATCATTATGATAGTTACGGTTATGGTCTATGCCACATGTGCTTATGATCCGGTGGTCAGGATATTGTCATTTACGTATTTCTCAAATGCCGGATCCGTGGCGAGGCTTATATCTCTTGTTGTCATATTGTTTACGGCAGCGGGCATATCCGCAAGGAATCTGTCTGCTGCCGGCCGCAATACCATATACGCCTCGGCATTCATTGCCATAGCGGTCGTAGTAATATCCAACGCGTCAGAGAACGTCTACGGATATATGAATTATCAGCTTTTTGTAACTCCCGCGTCCGCAATAGGTGCTGCGATATTCCTCCTGTCATATATCAGGGCTCATGACAGGCGGATAATGATAGCATTTGCCGTTACGGCAACGGCAGTACTGTTCCTTAACACGGCTTATTCGCTGATGATGTCTGCCGTATCTCCTTCAGATTATGTGATGAGCAGATACCAGGATGATTCATCCGGGGATGAAGTGGAGTCAGATGTATCATTGTCGGTGCTTGATGACAGATATGCTTTTGTCGTCGTATCCGATGATGATCTTGTCAAGACCGTCAACCCCGATCCGGCGGGAATGCTCAATGATCTGGCAGCGGGGATGCTGATCGATGAGGTTTTCGCCGGGGCAGAGTATGAAGAAGTGTCGAATGAAGGGTTCGTAAAGGATGAGGACGGATCCTATTATATAGATGCCGGGGATGTCTGCGAACTTATCATTTCGGCTGAGGCTGAGGAAGACATATACGTAAGCTCCGGGATAAACGGCCCCGTTCACATTTCCGAGATGAGTTCCCGTATAGACAGGTTTCCCGAAAGGATGTACCACAGCGGTCCGTTCATAAGCCGTATTCCGTGCGGCTCCGGCAACGTCGAGGTCTCCCTGTCAATGGATGATGAAGGGAAATACTACGGAAAGACGGGTGTCTATTATCTCAGGGAACGCGAGCTTGATAAGGTCATGCTAATGACCGGTAATATCGGCAACGGCAGGTTCACCTTGCAGGATGAGAACATTCCGTATAAGGAAGGGAGCAGATCGTTGATCACCGGAATGCCTTATAATGTTAATATTAGAGTGACGGTACAGGGCAGCGAATGTGCCACGTACAATTATCAGGGTCTGCTTGCGGCCCATATCGGCAATGCCGGGACGGGTGCGGAACTTGAGATCGTTCCCGAACTCGGCGGAATGGTTACGGGCGCGATGCTGACGGCCGTAGGTCTCATAATGATGGGATGCCTTATTCTGATCACGAATAAGGATACTGTCAGGAAGAACGGAGGAATAATATATGCTTAATTCCCGGATAGTTGACGGAACTGAATTTGTTGTTTTTGATATGGAGTGGAATCAGCCTATTTATGGCAAGGAGTACGATATCGATGTGTCGGCTCTGACAGGTGAGATCATCGAGATCGGCGCTGTCAAGTATGTCTATGAGAATGGCCTGCTTACCAGGAAAGGCGTGTTCTCGCGTGATATCAAGCCGGCAGTGTATAAGAAGATCCATTATCATGTTAAGAAGGTCACGCATAAGACTAACAGCGATCTGGCAAGAGGCGTAGGGTTCGCAAATGCCTATAATGAGTTTGTGAAGTTCATCGGCGGCGCGCAGATACTTGTGGGCTGGGGCAGCTCTGACACGGCAATTCTCAAACAGAACCTGAAGTTCTTTGACATGGATGATGATCTGAGGATATATTTCCTTGACCTTCAGCCCATTTTCTCGTTGTTCGGAGATGAGAAGGGGAAGCAGCGAAGTGTTGAATTTGCAGTTGATTATTACGGAATAGTTAAGAACGAGGGGTTCCATTCGGCAACTTCGGATGCGATATATACAGGCGAGATCTTCGAGAAGATATTTGAACATAACAAGACGGCTCAGGTCCTGTCGGCCATATCAAGCTCTGCAATAGATCCCGATATCGTCAGCGAGTATTCGCTTGTAGGCAGCCCGGCGCACGACCTCAAGACGGCATTTGATGGTGTTGTTCATTTCTGGAGCAAGTGTCCGATATGCGGTCAGGAGCTGTCTTCCAAGATAGGAAGATTCAAGATACGCAAATCAGAATATGCACTTCTGTACTGTGCTTCTCACGGTGAGTTCTTTGCCAGGAGCAGGGCAAAGAAGAACAGGGACGGGGATTATTACGTATCTTCCGTGCTGAGGCTTGCGACCCAGAATGATTACTATCTTGTCGCATGCAAAAAGGAGGAATTTGACAAATTCGGAGTTGACGGAGCACCTAAGCCGGAGCCGGAAAAGCAGGATGATAACTGATTTGTTAACAATTTGTTCACAGTTTGTGCAAAAAAAGTTAGCATTTTGGAAATCTTTTGTTGAAATTTGTGTCGGGATGATTTAGAATACAGTCAATAAATATAAAAACGCAAACTATACATACGAAGGGAAGGTACTTCATATGATTAGACAGTCTAAGGTTAAGGGAAGCAAGCAAGGTATTATCCTTGTTATGGTTCTGTTGATCGTTGCAATGGCCATGATCTTCATATCGGCCGCACTGTTGCTGACAAATTCAACAAGAACAAGGCTTTATAACAACGCTGAGAGCGGTCAGGCCAGATTGACTGTAACGGCTGCATCGGAGGCCATGTATCAGGCGATCCAGATACAGGAGATCACTGATGCCGAGCTTAAGCAACTTGCAAAGGGCAGTTATCTGACGCTTAAGGTTAACGGTGTTGCGGGCATGGGAGATGCAGCTGACAACTGTACTCATGTTCATGTGTATGAGAAGTACAAGGCAGAGACAGATCCGATAACGGGTGAGTCTTACAATTGCCAGTATATCTACATGGATTTCACAACAACTATCGGCACTTCAGAAGAGAGCGTTCAGATGATCCTCAAGGGTCCCGCTCCTGATGATGATGTCTCTCTTTTCAGCAACGTCATCGATCTCGCAGGTACGACAGGCGATCAGAATCAGGCTCAGTTCAATATCGGTACCGGAGGAACAGGCAAGAGCGACAATATGGTAGTTATCCGTGGTTCCGGCAAGAAGTATATGATCGACAGAGATAATCAGAATATCGCTTCCACACATGTATTCGTAGGTGAGAAGGAATCTGAATCCATCGATGTATGGCTCAGAGATTCCACATACACCGGTGACCTTATCTTCTTCGGTGATTATGCAACTCTGCACTGGGATCTGCAGCCTAAGATCAACGGTAACGTATATTTTATCGGTAAGAATAACAAAAAAACCTTTACCGGTGTTGATAGTGCTTCGCGTTCATTCGGCAGCAACAAATCCACCTGGGTATTTGTTAACAGAGTTGCCAATGGTGATACAGACCGTGTTCAGGCCATGCTGACAGGCAAGGAGTGCGTTCTCCTTCTCGACGGAACTTCATTCAGCAACCTTAAGTGGGACAAAAACAATGTGACTAATGTCAGCGGATTGACTGATAAGTGGACCGGCAAGGGCACTATCAAGGATGCGACAGGCAGAGGCGGCATCTATGGTGCGGGCAAGGATTATAACGATATCAAGAATGCACTGGAAGACTATATGAGTGCTACATATACGGGCAAGGGGGCATATCCTACTACGGCAAAGGCTCTCGGTTCTCTTGCGACCGCGACAGGTGCAACACAGTACAGCGCTTCTTCTTTCCTCAGTAATTTTGCATACGATGCAAATAACGACAGCAAGAAGGGTTTCCTCAAGGGCGGTACTTACAGGATCTCTGACGGCAGCTCCGGATCTGTAGCTTGGAATACTTCCAACAAGAACAGCAAGAGTGAGATGAAGTACATATTCCTTGATGGTCAGGATGAGACCGGTTATAACATCTATCTCGCATCAGATTATGATATGACAGGTGTTATGTTCGTGCTTCTCAACGGCTCAAAGAAGACAAAGTGCAACATTATCCTTGAGAAGAACGCTGACCTTAGCCTTGGTTACAGCAACTTCACAAACAATGGTTATTACGGCACAGGATTTGTCAGCGTGAGCGCAACGGGATATGACACGCCGACCGCCTTCTACAATGTACTTGATACACTCAAGATGTCATCGCGCACAAGTTCTGCATACAACGGCAGCGTTGTTCCTCACATGTTCATCTACGGTGTAGGCAACAACCATATTACATTCGGAAGCAGCGGCGGAGCACAGGTCGTATGTGAGGCATATGTAGGTCTGTTTGAGGATAAGTATCCCGGAACATCAGTACTTGAATTCAATAACCAGCCGGTATACTTCTACGGTAGAATCCAGGCACCTAAGCTTATCGCTCAGACGAACAGTAACAACAACACAGTTCGCTATTGTCCTGATCCTAACAGCGGCAAGGAAGATCCCAATGAGCCGTTGAAGTCACAGTTCAGCGTGTACGATGTAATCTACTACTACAACGCAGGATCTGCTGAGACAGAGTGAGGAGTGCACTGACAGTTAACTAATGACAACGGGGATGTCTCGATACAAAGAGACATCCCCGTTTTGAATTCGCATTCTGAAATATGAGAGTATTTATTCTATTATGATCAATTGTTCCCCCTCTGACTGAAGCCACAGGATCATATCAAAGATGTCGGCGGAAGAGAGGAGGGTGTGACTATACTCCGGAGCGTTCAACCCGTTATTCTCCAGACTCTCACTGCAGATATAGAATGTGTTAACAGAACCGTTCTGTGCCATCGTCCGAATTATGTCTGAGTCTGCAAGTCTCACTCCGGAGTCGATAAGGATTACCGATTCAAATGTAAACTTACTGTTGTTCAGTGATTTGAGAAATGAGTCTAATAAATATCTTCCATGTTCCGTATCAGATGAATAGTAATCATGTTTGATTAGAAGAGTTCTCCTGTAACCGCTTCCATCCCCGTCAAGTTCATATTCGACATCAACAAGACACTCAATCTCATTTTCCGTTTTTGGATTGCTGCTCATCAAATTCCCCCCTGTCAGAAGCTAAGAATCTCATTGCCCTCTGGATGGCGTTCTTCGAATTACCCCAGGGCTTATCGCTGTTACGGTAATCGAACTTAAGGGTAAACCACTCTACATCGTCTATCAGAGGATTGAAATATTTTTTGTTATTATCAAATAATGCCGATACAAAATCAGCTGCCTCGTTCTGCGGGAGTTTGGCAGCCGAGCGCAGAAGAAGTGACGTATGAGGCAGGCAGTGAGACTTTGCATTAATGAATTTATCTTTGAATTCACTGTCATGAAGGTACATGTAAATGATAACTTCAATATAGTGCCTCATGGACTCATTCAGCTTATCGCATATCGGGCACATGGCAACCCGCTTATCGATCTTGTCAGCCGCAGCTGTCAGCTTCGACTTGTAATCGGAGCTCCGCCCTTTAAAGAGGGAGGCCTTGCCCGGGATTGCTGCTTCGATGTCTGCGGTTATATCATCCCGAACGTCCTTCAAATGCGTATGGAGCATCAGTCCCAATCCCAGTCTGTTCGCTTCTCTCCTGTTAAGCTTGCCGAGATGATCGGGGCAGAATCCTGTCTTGTTCGTGATCTTCCTTGTATCAGGTTCCATGAGTGAGGGACCGAGATAATAATCAAGTTCGTTTGATTCCGCCTTATCACGAAGTGCACATACGGGGCAGTCGCACTCTGCAGAATATGCATCATTGACGGGTATCATGTAGATCTTTTCCATATTAAACCTCCGAATGGATCAGGCGGTCTGCCCTTACATTTACTTCATTTATTGTGATGGAAGTAAACTCTTCGACTGCCGCGCCTATCCTTTGCTGAGCCTCTGACAAGACTCTTTGCGCGTCAAATCCGTAATATAGTGATATGTTAACACTTATGGCGACACCATAAGTCTTTTTCTCTGTCTTGAATGATGTGATCTCGGCAACACCGCTAATGTCCTTTACGACTATCTTGACAAGATCGAGAAGTGCTTCGTCCGAGATGGAATAGGAACCGAGTGACGAGAAAGTGGGCCTTACAACAGTGCGGTCCGAGCCGGGGGCAACGGGTGCAATGCCTCTCTCCCTGTCAAGTCTTTGTCTCAGGATACTGAACGGATCCGAGAAATAGCCGGAGAACTCATGCTTGATCTCCATGCTCGGAACGGGAATGGTGTGCATTCCTTCCGTCATCCTGGTATTGCGCGCCAGCCTTCGCTCTTCCTCGGTCGTCACGTCCTCGATCCTGATGAGCATGGAAGGCTGGTTGAGCCACAGATTATTGCAGATCTTGCTGAGCATTGAATCAGATGTGCCGAGGATCATGAGTGCTTTGGGCATATTCTCAACGAGCGCTCTTCTCATGACTTC
>CADBNJ010000177.1 GCA_902795955.1 Oscillospiraceae bacterium | reverse complement strand
GTAAGACCGATAACGCCTGCCTTGGAAGCTGAATAGTTAGCCTGTCCGGCGTTGCCCTGGATGCCTACGATCGAGCTGATCGATACGATCCTTCCCGATCTCTGCTTCATCATGAGAGGAGCAACTGCCCTTGTGAAATTGTAAGTTCCCTTGAGGTTAACAGAGATGACAAGGTCAAAATCCTCTTCCTTCATCCTTACGAACAGGCCGTCTCTCGTGATGCCTGCATTGTTGACGAGAACATCCACGGAACCGAATTCCGCATTGACTTCCTCTACCACCTTGTTAACCTCTTCCGAGTCGGTAACGTTGCACTTGTAAGCCTTTGTCTTAACTCCGAGCTCCGCGATCTCTGCCGCCGTCTCTTCGGAATTCTCGATGGGGCATGCATCGATGATGATGATGTTATATCCTTCACCTGCAAGCTTTGTTGCTATTGCCTTGCCGATTCCTCTTGCACTGCCTGTTACGATTGCTGTCTTAGCCATTGAGGGCCTCCTTTACTTTTGCTATGTCTTCAACTGAAGATACGTTGATCACCGGGATCTCCGGGATCGTCTTCTTAACAAATCCTGCTATTGTCTTGCCGGGACCGATCTCGATGATGAGTTCGACTCCGAAGTCCTTCATCGTCCTCAGCGACTGCTCCCACATTACAGGCGATGACACCTGCTTCTGGAGAAGGTCTCTTACGACGGAAGTATCTCTTACTATCTCTGCATTGCAGTTGGCAACATAGGGAACTTCCAGATCCGATAGACCTGCATTATCGAGATACCTGCGGAGGTTATCTCCTGCGGGCTTGAGCATGGGTGAATGGAATGGTCCTGATACATTGAGAGGAACCACTTTCCTTGCACCTGCTTCCGACAGAAGGGGCATTGCCTTCTCTACTGCTTCTTTCTTACCTGTAATGACGATCTGTCCGGGGCAGTTGTAGTTAGCCATCGTGCAGCCGTCAATGTCCTTGATGACGCTCTCTATCACACTGCTGTCCAGACCGACGACCGCTGCCATCGTTCCCTCACCTGCGGGAACGGTGTTGCTCATGAGGCTTCCTCTGATCCTGGTAAGTCTTACTGCGTCGGCATAAGACATCGCGCCTGATGCGACGAGCGCACAATACTCTCCGAGCGACAGACCGCCCGTGATATCGGGCTTGATGCCTTCGTTCGTAAGTGCCCTTGTCATGATCATACATGCCGTAACAAGTGCGGGCTGTGTGAACTCCGTTATATTGATATCATCATTCTCCTCAAAAAGGAGCTTCTCCATATCGATCTCTGACGCGTCGGATGCCACCTTTATCATGTCTTTCGCCCAGTCAAAGCTGTCGACAAAATCCTTTGCCATTCCTATCTTCTGGGCACCCTGACCCGGGTATACGAATGCTATCTTCATATGTTGATCAGATCTCCCTTCCCATAAGCTTCTCTGCATCGGCAAACATCGTCTCGATGATCACCTTCGCGGGACGCTGCTCGTTGACGAGTCCTGCGATCTGCCCTGCCATGAATGTTCCCTCGTTCTTGTCGCCTTCAACGACAGCCTTGCGCAGGCTTCCCACCGTAAGTCCTTCGAGCTCCTCGAAAGTAACGCCCTGTGCTTCCATCTCAAGGTACTTATTGGACAGTGCGTTCCTTATCTGTCTTACGGGGTGGCCGTATGATCTTCCGGTAACTCTCGTGGAGTTGTCCTTGGCCTTGAGTACCATGTCCTTGTAGTTCTGGTGAACATTTACTTCGTCACAGGCGCAGAACACTGTACCGCACTGAACGCCTTCGGCACCGAGCATAAAAGCTGCTGCCACGCCTCTGCCGTCGGCAATGCCGCCTGCGGCGATAACGGGGATGGATACTGCATCGACAACCTGGGGAATGAGTGCCATCGTAGTTGCCTCACCGATGTGTCCGCCGGACTCAGTTCCTTCAGCAACCACCGCGGAAGCACCGCATTTCTCCATTCTCTTGGCAAGTGCAACGCCTGCGATGACAGGGATTACAATGATGCCTGCTTCCTTCCACATATCCATGTATTTCTCAGGTGAACCTGCACCTGTTGTAACTACCTTGACCTTCTCCTCAGCGATCACCTTGGCGATCTCATCCGCTCTGGGGTTCATGAGCATGAGGTTGACACCGAAAGGCTTATCAGTTGCCTCACGGCACTTCCTGATCTGGTCTCTTAACCAGTTCTCGTCAGCACCGCCGACGCCGATTATTCCCAGACCGCCTGCCTCGGATACTGCAGCGGCGATGTGCCAGTCTGCCACCCAGGCCATTCCGCCCTGGAAAATGGGATACTTGATTCCGACTAATTCAGTGATTCTTGTACTCATCTGTATGTCCTCCCGTATTAATACTCAATGTAGTTTGCAGCCCACGTGAGACCGCCGCCGAAGCTCGACAGGACTATCTTCTGTCCCTTCACGAGCTTGCCTTCCTTCTTCAGTCTGTCCATGAGACTCGGGATGCTCGCCGTTGACGTATTACCCGTATCGTGGACAGTCATGGGGAACTTGCTTATATCCTGTCCGAGGCGCTTTGCGATCGTCTCGATGATCCTCGCATTTGCCTGGTGAAGGATAAAAAGATCTATGTCATCAAGATTGAAATCATACTTCTCCGACAGTTCGGTTATGATCTTCGGAACTTCCGTAACGGCGAATCTGAATACATCTCTTCCGTTCATCTGGAACATGGTGTTCTTGAGGAATCCTTCCTCCTCCCACCTCTTCGGCTGCATCCTTGCTTCGGCGGTAAGGCACTCTGCCTTGTTGTATGTAGCGTGCATGATGAACCTGTTCTTCGAAGCTGACCCGTCAGCAACGAGTACTGCAGCACCCGCACCGTCACCAAAGAGGATGCATGTTCCCCTGTCCTCCCAGTCAACAAAGTTGGACAGGCACTCAACACCGACTACGAGCGCCTTACTGCAGTTGCCTGATTCGATGAAGCTCTGTGCCGTGTTATATGCCGCGAGCCATCCGGGACATGCGGAGTTGATGTCAAAACATCCGCATCCGTCAGCACCCACTGCTTCCTGCACGCAGCAGGCCATCGTAGGAATGACTTTGTCCGGAGTCGTACATGATACTACTATAAGATCTATCTCGGAGCCGTCTATGCCGGCATCCTCAAGTGCTCTCTGAGCAGCAATCCCTGCCATGTATGAAGGCTTCTCCACGAGGGGGTCTGATATGTGACGCTGTGCGATCCCGGTTCTCTCCTGAATCCATTCATCGCTCGTCTCGACGATCGCGGCAAGATCGTCATTTGTTACTATTCGCTTGGGCAGGTATGATCCAAGCCCTGCTATTCTGCCAGTCATTATTTCCTCCTGATATCTATGGTAGCGGACCATAAATAGTTTGATTATCAAAGTATTACACAGGAAGTGCCTTTCGTCAAGCAAAATCAAGCATTCGAGCGCTCCAGATAGCAGAATCTCGCGATTACGCTGAATTTCTTAAGATCATCCGTGGCTATTTTGTATTTTCTGCCCCAGGATGACACGTCAAACATACCCCGGTCCTCATCGTAACCCGTTATCGTGACATAATGCTGCCCGAGCTTGTCCCAGGGCTGAAGGCTGTCGGGATCGTATAATGTAACATTGTTAAAAGGTGCTCTTATCAGAAGGATCACGGGAATATCCTGCTTCAGGATCTGCCTTGTCCTCTCGACAAAATTCCTGCCGTATGACCTGACCCTGGCGGCAAGCCCCATGTTCTTAACGAGCTTCTTCAGGCCTCTCTTGAGCCTGGGAAGAGTGACACCGAGGCTCCCCACGAAGTCCAGTCCGAAGACCTTGATCTCCTTCTTCCAGAACGGTATCCTCACGGGCTTTATGTAGGCCGACGCATCCGTCAGCTTCTTCATGTATTCAGCGCGGTCGATCTCCTCTACTCCCTGCATGTGCAGGAGACTGTCAAGGCCTGCAACGATGCCGCAGCCGGAATTGACGAGAACCTTATCATCCCACCACATCTGGCTTCCGCCATAGCTCCCCCTGCCGCCGGGATCGATGCAGGATACGGGCTTCATCCCAGAACCGCCTCCGCCCAGCACCCTTCGAAAGGCATTCCCTTAAGGGTGATCACACCTGCCTCCTCGAGCAGCTTCCTGCTCTCATATACATTTCCCCTCGAAGGACACGGCCCCATATAACACGGGATGCCTTTATCGCGCGCCCTCCGGACAAACTCACAAAGACCTTTGGAATCCGCAGTCCCGGAGTGATAGCTCTCTATCACCACAGCTTCGACTCCTTCAGTTGACAATGCCTCATAAGGGAATCCGGGTGCAGCCGGTATAGTAACTATCCCGCCGTGAACGCCCCCGCCTGCAATAAAGCTCTCCGCTCTCTTCCTGTACTCCTGCGATTTGAAGTCTATCTTGCGCTTGGCACCGGAGTCGATGAATGACTTGATGTCTCCCATGATGTCAGGCGATGTGCAGCTCGATGCATGCACGAAAGTCGATTCCTCCATAAAGCTGTCATTGAATACCACACCGAAAGTCTTGCTCCCGATCTTCCCCTCGATCCCCGCACCGAGGAATCCGAGCGACAGCCTGATATTACCGATCGCATCGCTTCCCGCCTGCGAAGGAGGCAGCTTGCTTCCCGTGATCACCACAGGGAGATTGAGATGTGACAGCACCCTTATTGCAAGTTGTGCAAAGAAAGCAATGCTGTCAGTCCCGTGAAGTACCAGAACACCCGAGGGCTCGAACTTCCTGACCGCCTCCGTAATACCGCCCAAAGCCTTCCTGTAGTCAGCGACAGTGGCGTTCTCGGATGAATAACCCGACAATGCCACAAGGTCGTAGATAAACCTCCCGTCGATCTTCTCGAAATAAGAAGCATCCCATGTGAGGACCGACTGCCTGACGACGCCGCCGGAGATCTCCGATGTTATAGTGCCGCCGAGTGATACTATCAATATATTTGATTTGGCTTTGGACATTTCTGTTAACCTCATTATTCTAGTATAATGTTCACAATAAGGATAACATACCGACAGGCAAAAAGAGAGGACCCCATGGTTACAAAAGCGAATGAGAAATTACTGCAGGAGACATATCAGGAGAATCTGAAGAAGATCAATCCTTTCTTCAGGCTCACGAAGAAGTCATTGATAACAGCCGGATGCGTACTCGCGGTGATACTTATTTTGCTCGTTGTATTTATATTTGTGTTCATACCTTTCGGAAGCACAGACTCCCTTCAGAATCTCGACAATTTGGTTCATCTCTGGGCATATATAATCGTGGCGGCGATACCGGTGCTGGCAGTTGTGGTCTGGTTCCTTATCTGCCGTTATCTGGACGGCAAAGCCTTTCGCGAGGCCTCGGAATTCGCGCTCAAGCACGCGCAGTGGGAAGAGGAGAGACTCAAGGAATCACACAGGGATCTTCAGTTCGAGCATATCGAACAGCCGGCAGCCGTTCCCGTTAAGTCGGGCAAAGGCAGAACATGTCCCGAATGCGGCGCGCCCATGATGCCCATGGAATCCCGCTGCACGGTCTGCGGCGCCAGGTATCATGATTGACTGATAATCATGTAAAGTTTATACTATCCCCAATTTAGGGATAGGATGGAATAACAACATGCAGGAAGAAACAGTTAAGAAAAAGAGCGGCTTTCTCTTATTCTTCAAGATACTCAGCATAATCCTCATCATCGGCGTGGTGGCACTGGTCGGGTATCTGAGCTACAGGTTCCTGGCAGACCCCAAGGAATTCTCCGGGTGGATCAGGAGCCACGGAATATGGGGGTATCTGGTATACATCGGAATTACGATCCTCCAGATAATAATCACGGTGATCCCGGGCGGACCGCTGGAGCTCGCCGGCGGATATGCATACGGGGCATTCTTGGGAACTCTCCTGTTTGTCATAGGAGCATTCATCGGCAGTCTCATCTCGTTCGGCCTGGTACGTAAATTCGGCCGCGATTTTGTCGAGGCGCAGTTCTCCAAGAAGCAGATCAAAAAGCTGGCGTTCCTCGAGGACGAACAGAAGCTGAATTTCATCTTCATGATACTGTTCATCATACCGGGATGCCCCAAAGACCTCCTCTGTTATGTGGCAGGCCTCACGAGAATGAAGCTGTCTGCATTCTGCGTCATCGCCACCCTGGGACGCCTTCCGGCAGTCATCGGAACGGCCGTCGGCGGTCAGGCGATCGAGGCAGGCAACTACACGATGGCGATCATCGCTTTCGCGGCGACAGCAGCCGTAAGCATCATCGGAATGCTCATCTATTCAGCAATAATCAAGAGGAAGAACAAGAAGCCTGATGCTGCGTCAGGTTCCGTGTGAGTTGCCGCACAGAGATTATTCAGAACTCCTGATATTAATTCGGAGCAATTCAGATATCTTCGTATTTTC
>CADBNJ010000176.1 GCA_902795955.1 Oscillospiraceae bacterium | reverse complement strand
TGTGTTATAATGGGGTTGGATTAATTCAGCGGGGAGTATGATATGGTTCAACTTTTTTCTTCAGCATTAAAGCGGTCAAGTCAGGCGCAGTGGAATATGATCATTGATGAGATCATATTCTGGGGGATCCCGTTCCTTATCGCGGTGTTCTTTGTTGTGTCACTGATCCTTTTTATCAGAGACGGGATCCGTGCGGGAAGGGAGGGCCGTAAGCGCAAGACTTATCCCATCGTGCTGTTTGTGGTGTCGCTGGTACTCTTTTGCGTTACAGCCGTCATTCTGGTCGGGCTTGTGATTATCGCGGCGATTGCGATAAGAAGCATGTGATATGAACAATAAACGTTTCCGTAAGATCCTCATCGCTATTGCGGTAATAGGCGTACTCCTTACATGTGCTCATGTAGGTTATATAATCTATGCCTACGAGAACTCATCGATCATCTACTTTGTGTCGCAGGAGTTCTGGCCATGAAGAGATTGATCGCGGTTATCCTGACCATATGCTTTTTTGTGCTCGTAAATGCGGGGCTTTACTTCACGATCACGCGGCGCCTGCGCAATAATTTCAGCGGCGCGTCCCAATTGAAAATGATAGATGTCAGTCTCTACCTTCCGTTCGAGAAGGACTCGAAGCTGGCGAGGACCGGTTCCTCACTCCGGTTTACGGCGGATGACGATCTTCCGGTTCTTGACGGTGCGGCGGCGCTTGTTCCCGTGTATGCCTCGGTAATCGACAGCTGCTACCCTGAAGGGTGCGTTAAGTACGAGGGTGGAGTGTTCTCGGATGATAACTACTACGGAGAGAATTTCGCGCAGGACAGCGCGATGAAGTATCAGAATACGGTCCGCGGATTTAATGCCCTGGTGGACGGAAATGTCGATCTGTTCTTCACGGCTCATCCTTCGGCCGAGCAGATGGCGTATGCGTCTGAGCGGGGAGTGGAGCTTGAGATCGTGCCCGTGGGGCTGGAGGCATTTGTGTTCTTCGTCAACAAGGACAACCCGGTCGATTCTCTGACCGTCGACCAGATCAGGTCGATCTACAGGGGCGAGATCACCGACTGGAGTGAGGTGGGCGGACCATCCAGAATGATCAACCCGCTCACACGGATCAAGGGATCGGGAAGCCAGACGATGATGGAGAAGTTCATGCAGGACCGGATGATAACTTCGCGCAATCCCATGTCTGTCTTCGGAGGAGCGATCGGTTATTCGTTCAGGTTCTACCTGTCCGGCATGGTATCCAACGACAATGTTAAGATGCTGTCTGTGGGCGGCGTGTATCCCGATGCAGATAACATCCGCAATGGCACATACCCCATAACCGCGAATTTTTATGTTGTTTACCGCAAGGATAATGATAATCCTAATGTGAAGAAACTTGCCGACTGGCTGCTGTCCGAAGAAGGGCAGAGGCTGATCGAAGCCTGCGGATATGTCGGACTCTGAGTTCTTGGAGGGTAGAGATGGAAGCATATAAATTACATCCGGGCGAAGTGATAATACTGAGGGATGATTACTGCGACAATTTAATGGCCAGATCCTTTTTCACCGAATCAGGAGAATTGCTCCTTACGACTGAAGCGATCGTATTCACTTGTATCAAGAGGAACAAGATCGATCATATCAAGGTGACACCTCTCGATGACATACAGATCTACAACGGCCGTCCGCAGGTAAAGGGCCCCGCTGCCATGCTTGAAGATTCAATCGAGATATATACCAACGGCGGTGTGCTCAAATATAATCTCGGGGACTCGGTTATAGGCAGGACGGCAAAGAAATGGGCAGCGGCGATTACGGAAGCCGTTATGAAGAGGAAGCCTCAGCTTTGTGCTCCTCCGGCGCCGCCAGTGCCGCAGTATGCTCCACAGTACGCGCCGCCGCCTGTACCGGCACCTCTTGACGTGCGCAAATGTCCGGGGTGCGGAGCCCAGATCGTAGGCCGCGTCGGGGATATCGGAGTGTGCGAATACTGCGGCTGTAAGGTCAAGATCTGATTTGACAAAATATAGCCGATTCAATATAATCATCTTTGCTACGGGGTTGTGGCGGAATGGCAGACGCAGCAGACTCAAAATCTGCCGACCATAAATCGTGTGGGTTCAAGTCCCACCAGCCCCACC
>CADBNJ010000175.1 GCA_902795955.1 Oscillospiraceae bacterium | reverse complement strand
GAGAGTTGAAGGATAATGGTCCGTCTGAGCGTAGTCATTCCGTGTTATAAGGTGGAACAATACCTGAAGCGGTGCCTGGACTCGCTCCTTGACCAGGCTTTCGACGGGCTGGAGCTTGTGTGCGTCAATGACGGTTCACCCGATGACTGCCTCGGGATCTTAAGAGATTATCAGAGCAGGTATCCTGACACGATAGTGGTCATTGACCAGGAGAATCAGGGCGTGTGGAAAGCGCGGCGCGCGGGCATTGCAGCAGCGGCGGGAGAGTATATAGGATTTATCGACCCGGATGATTATGTGCTGCCCGGATATGCGGAGAGGCTCTACAGTACCGCTGTCAGCAACGGTGCTGACATTGCCTGCTGCGGATTTGACAGGATAGATGCCGATACGGGGAAGAAGTATTCCACGGAGATGGTATCGTTCCCCTATGACAGCTTCAATATAAAGACGGAGCCGGGTCTCATGCTTGAGGTCAATGCGGCAATCTGGAACAAGATATTCAGAGCGGATGTCATCAAGGGGATGCGGGATCTGGAGACGGTCCCGAGAGCTTTGGACGACATGGTCTTTGCACACCTGATGTACATGAATGCTGAGAAGATCGCTTTTGCAGGAGAGTCGCTGATCCACTACATGGTCAGGCGCGATTCGATAATAAAGACGACGGATGAGACGAGGATCCCGAGCCTGTACAAAGCGATGTGCGAACTGCGTGACTTGTGGACGGAAGAATGCCCCGATCTTCTCCGATATCTTGACGGGGCGGCGTTCCTGCACCTCGGGATATCGCTCATGCACCAGATTTCCGGCGGCGGAAGAGCCAAGCTTAAGAAAGCGTATAAAGAGAATAAGGCATACCTCGATAAAGAATTTCCGGGCTGGCGGAAAAACCCGTATATTACTTGGTCTTTCGTCCACAAAAACAGAGGTGCCAACCGCAAGGTTCACACAGTGAGGGTCATCTACAGGATGGGTCTGGCTGTTCCGTTCCACCTTGTATATACCAGGATGATCAACCGTCTGGGGGTTGATGTCAAATGGTAACGGAGACCCGCAATAATACCCGCAAGCTTGTCATAATGCCTGCCTACAATGAACAGGATACTGTTGTAGAGCAGTGCAGGGAGGTGCAGAGCAAAGCGCCGGGATACGACATAATAGTCATCAACGATCATTCTGAAGATGAGACTCTTGCGCGCTGCTCGCAAGCGGGAATACGCGTTCTTAACCACAGTGTAAACCTCGGTATCGGCGGAGCCATGCAGTCAGGTTACAGATATGCAGCAGCAAACGGTTATGATATCGCCGTCCAGGTGGACGGTGACGGCCAGCACGATCCAGAGTTCCTTGATGCGATGCTGGATAAGCTCATCGAAGAAGATGCCGATATGGTTATCGGTTCCAGATTCATTGAACGCGAAGGATATCAGTCAACGACTGTAAGGCGGTGGGGGATCAGGTATTTCTCCGGGCTTATAAGGCTCCTTACGGGGCAACGTGTCACTGACCCGACATCAGGATACAGGATGGTGCGCGGCGACCTGATAGGCGCCCTGGCGCGCGAATACCCGCAGGATTATCCCGAGCCCGAGAGTGTCGTAAGGCTCCTGCGGCAGGGACGCAAAGTTGTTGAAGTGCCTGTGAAGATGCGCGAGAGAGGCGGCGGAACATCGTCGATCACAGCCTGGAATTCGGTATACTATATAATAAAAGTCAGGATGGCAATAATGCTCGAAAGGATGCGCAAATGATCAACACACGTCTGAAGATTTTTCTCTTTGTAATCTGCTTTCTTGTATTCATATTCCTGATCCTTAAGCTGCGCAAGCGCAAGGCGGATATCAAGTATATCCTGCCGTGGATCCTGCTCGATGCAGGCGTTGCCGTCATTACCGCTTTTCCCGGGATATTAAGTTACTTCTGCGATCTGTTCGGCATTGAGACGCCCAGTAACATGCTGTTCTTCTTCGCGCTCATCCTGCTCGGCATGGTCGTGTTCTCCATGACGCTGACGATATCCAAGCAGAACGAGCAGATCCGCGACCTGACTCAGCGCCTGGCGCTCTGGGAAGACAGACAGAGTGAGCGAACAGAAGATGAGTGAGCCGCTTATCGATATCATCGTTCCCGTATATAACGGGGCGCAGTATATTCCCGGGTTCCTTGCTCAGTTCGATGCACAGGACGGTATTGATGATGACGTGCGCATCATATTTGTTGATGACGGTTCTGAAGATAATACCGGGGAACTGCTCAGAAACGGAACTCTGAAGTGCAGGTATCAGGTCAGGATCATCTCTTGTCAGCATCTCGGAGTAAGTGCTGCACGCAACGCCGGGATAAGGGAGTCCGGGGCAGAGTATATTGCTTTCTTCGATGTTGATGATGTCTGTTCACCTGATTATGTCAGTACGCTTAAGGAGATTTCCGCAAGAGGCGTATCCGATGTTTTCTTGTTCTGCCGCAAGATGCTCTTTGACGATAAAGGTGTCATTGCTTCAGCAGGTGAAGAAGGACCGTTGCCTGTGATGAGGACAGGAAGGCAGGATCTGCTGAATGAGATCCTGACTGATGAGACGCGATTCGGCGGGATCCACTGCATCTTGATGCGCAGATCTTTTGTTGAGTGCAACGGATTGCTTTTTGCA
This sequence comes from Oscillospiraceae bacterium, assembly GCA_902795955.1. Classification (GTDB taxonomy): domain Bacteria; phylum Bacillota; class Clostridia; order Saccharofermentanales; family Saccharofermentanaceae; genus Saccharofermentans. Next base: position 1,731 of record CADBNJ010000175.1, on the reverse strand, counting down.
GAAGGTTATCCTTATTATGAGGACACCGAGTATCTGTACAGGGTCCTCGCAATGGCTTCCGAAGAGATATATGTGACGGACAGATATCTCTACGGATATATCGCGAGACACACGGGTTCTGCCATGGCACGGTTTACTCGCGACAGGATCAGATGTCTGTCCCTGCTAAGCGGCCTTGAGCCATTATTCGAGTCACGTGTTCCCGGATTCGCTCCTAAATACAAGCAATACGGCGTCTCCAGGATCTACTGGTCTGTCCTGTGGCAGGCAGCCTTGTCCGCACCTTCTTACGGTGAGTTCAGGAAGTTTGCTTCTGATACCGGCGCAGATGATAAGATGCGCATGCTGTCGGGTTTTCCTGACCGCAAGGTGCGTCTGTTAAGACGTCTTTATCTTATCTCACGCAGGGTTTATTACATGACTGTCCGGATACTGGGGAGACGCTACAGTAAAGTCCGTTGGGAGATGCAGAGTACAGTATGACTATGAAGACCAATCCCGGATCAAGGAGAACCCTCATAAATATGACGACCGGTCTGATGTTGCAGATCTGTCTCATCGTGAGCTATCTTGTCATTCCAAGGCTCATCCTTAACTATTTCGGATCGGATGCCAACGGACTGGTGGCATCGGTAAACCAGTTGCTCAATTACATTACTCTTGTAGAGGGAGGACTTATAGCTGTCGTTACGGCAAGCATGTACAAGCCTCTCGTTAACAGGGATGCGGCAGCGCTAAGTAAGGTCATTCGTACGGCAGAGGGCTTCTACCGCAAGATAGGGATCGTTTTCGGATTGTATGCAATTGTCCTTGCAATTGTGTATCCCCTTGCATCAGGTCTTGACTTCGTTCATACGTCGATACTTATCCTCATACTTGCAGTGACTAACATGATCCGCTTCTTTATCGCACTGGCGTATCAGGTGCTCCTTAATGCAGATAAGAGACAGTACATAGTCAATATCACTCAGACGGCTGTCATCATATCAGGAGTGGTGTTAGCATCGTTGTCTGTCAGGTTCTGTCAGAGTATCCATCTTCTCCTGGGTGTGATCGGGATCATGTACATTATCCAGCCGGCTGTACTGATCAGCTATGTTCGTAAGCATTACACCATAGACAAAAGTGCGCAGAAGGATCCCAAACTCCTCAAAGAGAGGTGGAACGGATTTGCGATCAATGTCGCTTTCTTTGTCCACAATAACACGGACATCGTTATCCTTACGGTGTTCAAGGATCTGCTGACTGTATCGGTATACAGCGTTTACGCTTTCGTAACGGTTGGCATAAGGTCGATAGTTTTGTCGCTGGCTAACGGGATCACGCCGGTGATCGGGCAGTCTTATGCCAGGGGAGACTCGGAGGAACTTGCGGGCAAGATGGATGTTTACGAGTATATTATCTTCCTGATAGTCGGGTTCATACTTACGATAGGTGCTCTGTTGATCTCTCCGTTTGTCATGCTGTACACGAGCGGCATCGTCGATGCTGATTACTATCAGCCGGTATTCGGCTATCTGCTCGTTGCCGGGGAGGCGATCCACCTTCTAAAGAAGCCTCAAGAGGATCTGGCCTTCGCGGCAGATAAGTTCAGCACAGTCAGGATACCTGCTTATATCGAAGCCGCACTTAATATAGTCATCAGTCTTATCCTTGTAAAGCCGCTCGGACTGGCAGGTGTCGCGATAGGAACACTTGTTGCAATGATCTGGCGTCTGGCATTCCACGTTG
>CADBNJ010000174.1 GCA_902795955.1 Oscillospiraceae bacterium | reverse complement strand
TTTGCTTCAATTGCAATATCGGGGATCATAATTCAGATGGTGTCCACCGAGCTCAAGGTGGAACTCTTTGCCGAGGCGATAGGTCTGACGGGACTCATGATCATAATCGAGAACGAGGATGACAGACTTGATCCGAATACCGGTGTATATAACCGCCAGGCACTCATGATGGATCTCGGCAGCTACATTATCAACAACAATCCGCTTCACGCCATAGTCGTAAGGATCACGACACCCGACATAATTACACGCCGGGTCGATATCGACAGCGCCGACATGGTCGGCAGTGCCGTTGTGGAATACCTTAAGACTCTTGTAAAGAGATTCAATATCTACCGTTCTGGCCCGAAGAACTTTGTCCTGATTATATTTGACGCGAACAGTGAGAGACCTCTTGAGATTGCAGAGCAGGTCAAGACCAGGTTCGAGAAGCCGTGGCTGTTATCGGATACGATGGCACTTCTGTCATGTGCGATCCAGGTAACAGGCATCCCGGGCGCCGTGAACAGCGTCAAGGATGCAATGTACATGTTCGACAGCCAGCCGCCGTCAAATACTGATAAGAAGATATTCTACGGCGAAGATCTTGACTATCTTGTCAAGAGAGTCACCATTGAGAAGTCCCTGGCATCGGCTCTGACCTCGAACAGGTTCGAGGTGTATTATCAGCCGACATACAGCATCAAGGATATGAAGCTTCACGGAGCGGAGGCACTCGTAAGACTTCACGATGACGATATGGGAATGATATTCCCGGATCAGTTCATTCCGCTCGCTGAGGAGAACGGTCTTATCGATGCTATTGATGATTTTGTCCTTCTCGATGTCTGCAAGCTCATCAGGGAAGAGGATCTGCCCTCGCAGGGAATCGACTGCATTAACGTCAACCTGTCTGTGATACAGTGCATGAAGCCGGGCTTTGTAGAACATATCAAAGGCATAGTTGAAGAGGCCGGAGTTGATAAGCAATATATTAATTTCGAGATTACCGAATCGCTGTCTGCATCCAATTACGATATCCTGAGCGGGGTGATCTCATCGCTCAAGCATGAGGGATTCAGATTCTCCATGGATGATTACGGCACGGGTTATTCCAACATGCGTGCGCTCGCCAAGATGGATCTCGACATAATCAAGATCGACAAGAGCATCCTGTGGGAGGCGGAAGAGAGCGAGCTCGGTGAGATCATACTTGAGAACAACATCAGGATGATCCATCAGATGAGAAGGAAGATCCTCGTGGAAGGCGTCGAGACAGAGTCGCAGGTAGACCTCCTGAAGCCTTTGGGAGTCAATTATCTGCAGGGGTATTTTTTCTCGAAGCCTGTTCCCAAGGATGTCTTCCTTAAGATAGTTCACGAAGAGAATAAATAATACAGCTGTGCATTGGCGGAGGTGGCTATGCAGAACGTAATGATCACAGGTGCCGGAAGAACATATGCGCTCGGGTATAATCTCGTTCTGCGCTATCTTGAGGGCGGCGATCTTGTTGTCGCGACGGTGCGCAAGCCTAACGACGCGCTCTCTGAATTGAAGGAGCGTTACGGCGGCAGGCTAATAATACTGATAATGGATATAGGTGACACGGAGTCTGTTAACAGGGCGGCCGCCGAGCTTAGCGGGCAGGTAGATCATCTTGATCTGATCGTGAACAACGCAGTCACGGTGTCGCCTGATTGTGATAAAGAATTCTGGGATGTCAATCTTGACTATATCGCAGGTACTGTCAATGTTACGGCTGTAGGTGCGATGCGCGTTATCAAGGCATTCTATCCGCTGCTCAAGAAGAGTTCGACAACGGCGCTCATCATCAACATATCATCGGAGGCCGGCAGCATCAGCAAGTGCTACAGAACGAGGCAGATCGAGTACGGCATGGCCAAAGCTGCGCTCAACATGGCTACGATGAATCTGGCCAATACGTTCAAAGATGACGGTCAGATCAACATCTTCTGCGTTCACCCCGGCTGGATCAGGACCGACGGGCGCGAGGATAATCCGGCGCCCCTGTCGTCGTACGAGGCTGCGGGCATACTCATGGAACTGTTCGAGAAGAGGCGCTTCGATAAGACCGGTCACCGCTTCATCACTAATGAGGGTGAGGATTATCCGTTCTGATAACAGACCAAAAACGGTTGCGCAGATAAGTCGAAAAATTGATATAATCTAAATATGAATTTGACGGAGGTGTGTTATGGCTGAGGAGAAGAAGAATCTGTCTGCAGCAGATGCCATCCTTGCAGAGACAGCAGATCTTTATGAAGATGAGATAGATGCGGTTGCCGAGGAAGTGGTGGCCGATGTCAGAGAAGAGGAGAAGAAAGCCGCCGGCAAAGTATCCGGGGATACTGTAAAGGAAAAGGATACTCCCGCATTTGTTCCGGTCCCCAAAGAGAAAGTATCGGAGGCATCATCAAGTGCGGCAGCAGCAACGGTATCAGAGGCTGCTTCAGCAGCAACGGCTACAGCGGCCACAGCGGCAGAAGTACCGTCAGCTGCATCGGCTCCGGCAGCTGCGCCGGTTCCGGAAGCAGGTCCGGCTTTCAAAAAGAGCGAGGCGGTTGCCGCGATCGAAGCAAAGGAAGCTGCAAAGCTCGAGCGCAAGAACGAGCGCGAGGAGAAGCAGGCAGCAAAACGCAACGCCAAGCGCGCGAGACGTCAGGCTCTGATCGACCAGTGCCCGAATGAGTATAAGCCCGTCGCCACCTCGACCTTCTTCTGGTGCGGTGTGCTGTGCTACCTTCCGGTCCTCGGAGTCATCTTCACGATAATCTTCTCGATCTTCCCGATCAACAAGAATATCAAGAACTACGCAAGAGCCGTGCTCATCGGCTACTGTATCCTCCTGATCGTTACCATGATCCTGTGCCTCATCCTCTTCTTCGTCACTCCGACTGCGACAAAGAACGAGATACTCGCTGCGATCCAGAAGATCAAGGGTGCAATCAAATTCTGATATTTGGTTATGATTAGTGTTTGACCCATTCCCCCGCAGGCGGTAATGCCGGCGGGGGATTTTTTGGAGGAGTGAGGTCATCACCCCGGAGGTGCGCGAAGTGTGTGTTGATCATTCCCGTGTCAGGACCAGGTCATCTATCGCAGAATCTATTGCCGAATACAGCATCTTCTCGATCTGCTCCGCGTTTATACTGTAAGCGTCTCCGATCCGTACTACTACGAAGTCTTTCATTTCGACAAGCTTGTTAGTCACGCAGGCGGCGGTGTTGTGATAGGACTTGCCCACGTATTGTGACTTGTCCATGGCGCCGTCAACCTCGACGATTATTACCTTGTCGACCTCGGGGACGTAGAATGTAATGTCCGGAAAGAAATAAGTGTAGTCGTCGAATTGGATAAGGATCTCCTCTTTATACTCATATCCCATCTTCTCAACGATCTGCGCCACGATAAACTCGTTCTTGGAGCGAAAGGTATGTCCCTTGTACTTGACGGGATTCTTGATCTCGCGCGGGTTCTGATTGGGCTGCGAGTTCTCATAAAAATCATGATCAAATCTGTCGGGCTTGATCTTTGTGAGAGGAAAACGGTATTTACGCGGATTGCCCGCAAAGTTTGTCTTCCAAAGTGACAGAGCTGCGTCCAGCTCCTTTTTGAGTATCAGATATTCGTTAATCAGTTCGGACAACACTCTCCCACGCTTTGATGTTACATAATACCTCCGCTTGTTATTGCGGGAGATCTTGCTGTTGTCCGGGTCATAAAACAGATAAACGGCATTTCTTCCTTGATACTCACTAAAGAAACCGTGAGGCAGCTGCGATATCTTATCCCTAAGATACGCGATTCTCAATTCCAGATGTCTTTTTGTTATCTTGCACATAGGCGCATTCTACACTCAAGTCAAGCGCAAAAAGCTCCGAATTAATACGAAAATATAACAATTTGTTATCACTGTACGAATAAAGGTACTGATTTGAAATGAATTGCGGAGGTCAGATGCCTCATTTTTGTTTTGTCGCCTCGAAAAGGCGAGTATTGGAGAGGGAGGAGGATGGAGGAGTAACCGGCCGGGTTGGCGGCCGGATCAGCATAAAATAACCCGCAAAAGGAACACCCGGGGTGCCCCTTTTGGGTGTCATTCCGG
>CADBNJ010000173.1 GCA_902795955.1 Oscillospiraceae bacterium | reverse complement strand
CCTTGATTACTGGTCGTGCGGAACGACTGACGGTCAGAAGATCACGTATTCCCCCAAGGGGCTTGCGTGGCTCGATCAGTGGGGATCACTGAGATATGCGACGACTACCGCTTTCGTTGCGGCAGTGTACAGCAGGTGGGACGGATGCCCTGCAGACAAGGTATCAGTCTACTGGGATTTTGCCGTGAGTCAGGCAGATTATGCACTCGGTTCCTCGGGCAGATCTTATGTCGTGGGATTCGGTGAGAACCCTCCCGAACATCCTCATCACAGGACGAGTCAGGGGTCGTACTGCGACAACATGAACGAGCCCGGAGAAGCAAGGCACACACTGTACGGCGCGCTTGTCGGAGGACCCGATGCGTCCGACGGTTATACAGACACGGTTACCGACTATAACAAGAATGAAGTTGCATGTGATTACAATGCCGGATTTACGGGTCTCATGGCGTCGATGTACTCCAGGTATCACGGCAAGACACTGGTTGATTTCGGTGCGGTGGAGGAAGTGCCTGCCGATGAGTATACAGCGGACTGCGGGGTCAATGTCGAGGGTCAGGATTTCGTTGAGATAAAGGCGGTCATCTACAACAAGACGGCGTGGCCGGCAAGGGCGGCAGGCAACCTGGAGTTCAGGTATTATGTCGACCTGTCAGAGATCTATAAGGCGGGCGGTGATGCGTCGGGAGTGACGGTCAACACGAACTACATGCAGTCGGGAAGAGTGGACGGGCTCAAGGTATGGAACGAGAAGAACCATATCTATTACCTGTCAGTAGTATTCGATGACGGCTCGCTCTATCCCGGCGGACAGTCGCAGCACAAGTCCGAGATCCAGGTGAGGATGATAAGTCCCTCCGGAGTGTGGGATAACAGCAATGATTATTCTTTCAATAATGCGTCAGGCGCCGTGCTCCTCGAGGACGGCAAGGTGGTGTACGGTACGCTTCCCGACGATGCGGGGACGAATTCAGGGTCATCTGCAGGCGGACAGACGGATCCCACCGGCAGCACCGCACCTACATCACAGACAACGGCTCAGGGCGGAGGAAGCGGACAGGCAACATCCGGCTCCCTCAGCATCAAGATGACTTATAACGATAATTCGGCTTCGGCAAATGCCATAGCAGGAACTCTGGAGATCAGGAATAACGGTGCGGCGGTCGATCTGTCAAAGATGAAGATAAAGTACTACCTGACAAATGACGGTAACGGGCAGCTCGTATTCGACTGCTATCATGCGGCGGTCAATGCGGCAAACGGGCAGTACACGGCACTTACGAACGGGGTAAAGGGAACCTTTGCATCCGCGTCAGGGCAGGACAGGGATACGTGCCTTACGATAACACCGGGTCCGGGAAGTCTCGGCAAGGGCGACACGCTGACAGTTAATTTCAGCTGTCACAGATCGGACTGGCAGAACATGAACCTGGGCAATGACTGGTCGCACAAGGATGTAAAGAATATTGAGGTAACGGTATGAGGAGAGGTGTCAGTACCATACTGATATGTGCTTTGGCTGCTTCGGTGTTTACGTCATGTTCCGGGGTTCAGGAGACGGATGGTGTTCCGGCATCTTCAGCGGAACGGACATCAGTTGCATCCGCATCAGGAACTTCTTCTGATGCATCTGATACACAGTATGCCAATGAGTTCGATCCGCATGTCTATCCTTCGATCTATGAAGAGAACTTCGACGGTAAGACGAAGGAATCCTTCTTCAGTCTGTGCGATGCAATGCTCGCCGGAGAAGACGAGTTTGTCTGCGAAGATGATGTTATGTTCTATACCGTCGTATTCACAATTGCGCACCAGTGCTTTCCTCTCGTGGAACTGATGGGCGACGGATGGACGGTAAAGGACGGCAAAGCGCATATCAATTACAGTCTGCCCAAGGATCAGTATCTTCAGAAGGCGGAGGAGTTCAAGTCGCTTACCGTGTCGATACTGGATGAGTGCATCAAGCCGGGCTATGATGATACGGATAAAGCGCTGTCCGTGTATTCATATTTTGTCACGCACTACACTTATGATTACGATGCACTCGGTGATGATGTCATGGGGCTGTCTTCATACAGGCTCCTGACAGAGCGAAAGGGGATCTGCCAGGAGATCGCACCTGCATACGCATATATCCTGCTCCAGGCGCATGTCGACTGCACGACCTGCGGCTCGCTCAACGACATCAACGAAGCTCACGAATGGGCACTTGCAAAGCTGGACGGCGAATACTATCACATAGATCCGACGTTCGGGATCAACGAACCCGGATCATTACGGTATTTCGGCATGACGGATGAGGAGCGGCAGAATCAGGGCGGATGGAACATTACGATACTCAATTACGGCAATGCAAATATATTTGACGACAGCGGTAAATACAGTGCTGACAGCCGAAGGTTCGAAGCCCTGTGGACGGCTGTGAACTGTGATACTGATTATGAGACAAATACGGTGCGTTACTTCCGTGACGGGGAGAATGAACAGTATGAATTTACGTACTAGTTATAGTATAATCTAGCCTATGGACAACATGTATATCACTAACAACGGCAATAATTACAACAACAACTACTACAACAACTACTCTCACAAGCAGATCCCCGAGAGCGGTGCGGCAACTGCGCTGAGGATCACATTCGCGATAATAGCTTTCTTTACGATCGGATTGTTCATCAATACGGTAGCTCTTGGCATTACCATCTTCAGCGGTGATTTCTGGCATGATGCGATCACGAACGATGAGGTCAAGGAAGCTCTGAAGGACGAGGCAAATATCAATGTCAGGGATTTGCTGAAGGTGGACAGCATCGATCTCACCATTGCAGGTGATGAGATGACTGATGAGTTCATCGATATCGTCCTGGATGAGATGCTGGATCTGTACCTCAATAACGATGCCAAGGTCGATAAGGACAGGGTATATCAATTATTTGACGATTATGAGGGCGTCATCTTCCGCGGATATAATCCTCCGGAGTCCGTTATCGAGAGAGCCAAGGAAGAGACATACGAGATGTTCCAGGATAAGATCAAGGAGGCCAAGCGCGATCTCAAGAACAGTGACACTTACGAGGCTCTGTGCATCTATGACGACCTGAAAGCAGGCAATACGACTTGCATGATCATCTGCGGGATCGCAACTCTTGTTATGGTGATTGTCCTGATACTGATCCACAAGAATAAGTTCAGACCCATGAGAGCTTTTGGCATCTCCATGACGGTCGCACAGTCTTGTAATCTTATTCTGTGGTTCCTGATATATATCCTTTTCAGTGCAGCCAAAGCCCACGCAAAAGGGGAAGAGAAGATCGTACAGCTCTTTGCATCGAAGATCCACGGCTCTGTCGGCGGCATCACGCTGTTCATGTTTATCCTGCTGCTTGTAGGCATCACGCTGATCGTCGGCGGCAGCATCGGTATAAAGAAAGCCAATTCCGTTCAGGACGACTGGGAGTAATTACAGGATCTTATCATTTTCCGTTTACTGTCCTGGAACTGAGAGCAGTCATATAATTTGGTTCTTCACGGGATTTGCGGGATGATGTGTCGATGCTGTGTCTTTCCGCGGAAGGATTGCTGCCGGCATTCTGTCTAACTGTCTTCATTCAGCGTTTCCGAAGGAAAACGGCATTCCTTCCGAAGAATTTTCGGAAAAAATCTTAAATCTTTCGGATTCCGCAAGAATGTGAAATCTTTCCGATATTTCTTCGGAAAAATCTTGAATTCTTGCGGAAACCATGAACAGGGCTGAAATACAGATTGATTTGGGTAATACATCAATTGGATGAATGAGCTGTTATCTGAGACTAACATTAATTCCCGTCATACCACATTGCCGTTTTTGACGTTTTTGGT
>CADBNJ010000172.1 GCA_902795955.1 Oscillospiraceae bacterium | reverse complement strand
GCGTTATAGCAGAGGAGAATTTTGGCAGGATTACGTCTGAATTCTCCGCAAAAGAACGCCAGAGGCGTTATAGGAGAGGAGAATTTTGGCAGGATCACGTCCGGATTCTCCGCAGAAGAACGCCAGTATACTGTACAGGCAGAGCAGATCAGGTCAATTAGGTCGTTCACGTCACCATCAGTGACGCCCGCAGCTGTTTGCGAGCGGACTTCCGCAGGTTTTGGCGCCGGGTCGTGCACCTGAAAACCATCACTCAACAAGACGCGGGCGCCAAAACCGAGGACTGAAGCGAGCAAGTACGCTGCGGGCGCCGTACTGAGTTCCGTGACAGCGGCATTGGGCTTCTTGGGTCTTGTAACTTCCCCATTCTGCTTAACAAAAATGTTCGTTTTTATTAAAAATGGGGAATAATAGCTATATTTCCCCATTTCTCTGAAAAATCAGGCAGGATTATTGATTCTATGGGGAAGTATAAAACTGACTGGTTGTTTCGAAATGTATCTGTAAATCTGCATGGGAAGCAGGTCGGTGCAACAAGTTAGAGACATCAGGTACTGAGAATATCTGTCGGATCAGTCCCCGTCGACCCTGGAACCCAAGTCGTCCAAGCTACCACCAGTGAAGCCCAATGCCCTGTCCCGGAACTGCTTTGAGCACGAGCGGGAATGCATACAAAAAGTTTTGTGCGCACTAATCTCCGCGAAGTGCGACTGAGTTCCGGGACAGCGGCATTGGGCGCCGCACTGAGTTCCGGGACAGCGGCATTGGGCGCCGTACTGAGTTCCGGGACAAGGCATTGGGCTTATACTATCCTGTTCAGTGTTCCGCCTTCCATGAAGCTCTTGAGGTTGGCTGCGGCCATGTCGATCAGGCGGATCCTCGTTTCTGTGGGAGCCCACGCGATATGCGGTGTGAGATTGCAGTTCGGGCAGCCGAGCAGGGGATTGTCCGCTCTCATCGGCTCGACGGTTACAACGTCTGCCGCGTATCCTGCGATGGTGCCGTTCTTAAGGGCGGCTGCCACATCATTCTCGTTGACGAGAGGGCCGCGGGCGCAGTTGATGAGCAGCGCCGTTTTTTTGAGCAGTGACAGGGTGTCCTTATTTATTATTTCGTGAGTCTCGTTTGTGAGGGGGCAGTGGAGTGTTACGATGTCCGCGTTCCTTAGGCCGTCTTCGAGCGGCATGATCCTGACGGGGGTTCCGTGACAGTCGACAGTGGCTGTTCCGGGGTCATGGTGGACGGTGGCACTTACGTTCATGCCGAGGCTGCCGCAGACCGCCGCAACTCTCTTGCCGATCTCGCCGAGACCTATTATGTGAAGGTTCTTGCCGTACAGTTCGATAAGGGGTTCCTTGAAGAAGCAGAACTGCTCCGATCTTACCCATTCACCGTCGTGGACTGCACGGCTGTGCATTCCGACTTTGTCGGCCAGTTCGAGGATGTGCGCGACTGTCATCTGGGAGGTTGCAAAGGTGCTGTACTGCGGCACGTTGGTCACTGCGATGCCGTGCTCTTTGCAGCATTCGAGGTCGACGACATTATAGCCTGTCGCAAGAACTCCGATGTACTTGAGCGACGGCAGTTTCTCTATGATATCCCTGTCGAAGATCCTCTTGTTCGTGATCGCGCAGTCGAAGCCTTCGGTCCTTGCCGCGACGTCTTTCTGATCCGTTGTGTCGTACACTTTGACCTCGCCGAGAGCGGCAAAGGCATCCCATGTGATATCCCCGGGATTTGCTGCTGATCCGTCAAGAATTACTATCTTCATACTGTTACCTCACTTATCCAAAAAAATTTCTTGTTTTCGACAAAGAATATTATAATACAAGAATAATCAATATTTATTCATGGAGGATCAGATGTTCCTATTGTGTTACGGGAGATCCGAGGGAGCTGTCAGGACCGGAGAGACCCTGATCGGCAAGATCGGCGGAAGATGGATAGAAGGTGCTGATTTTTTTGCTTCAAGACTGCCGCTCCCTGCAACAGAACGCGATGCGGTCATCGTTATGATCCTTCCTCTGGAAGCATCCATAGAGATACTTTGCGGGAACTTCTCGCCGACGCTGTCGGGATTCCCGGTAATATGCGTGTCGCCTGACGGGCTTTTTGCGGCTGTTATCAGGAGGGGAGACGGGTCGACGCTTGCCGACTGTGACGAGGCCTACGACCTGATCTGTTCCACGCTGGGGCAGCGCTGCTTCAGGAGCTTCGGAAGCAATGCGGACATCGCTCCGGATCTGACGACCGCGATCGATTCGTACGGAATGACGCCGAATGACAAGGATAAGCTCAAGGCATATCTGTCGATGATCAAGAGCGGGGAGAAGATCAGCATATATACGGATCTGCCGATCGTTTTCGCGGAGCCGGCGATCGACTCGATGATATTCAATGTCAACCGCTATTCCAAGGAGACGAAGGAGTCGTTCATACAGTCTTATATCTCGCTGACGGGCAGCTCGTCCAAGGCGGTGTTTATCACCTGCACGAAGCTCCCGGACTGTCCAGGCAATCCGCCTCTTGTCCTCGTTCCGAAGCTCGTGAGCGTGGGACTTGAGCTGACGGGAAGATGCGATCCCGAATACGCCGCGATACTCGTGCTCGCTACACTTGAGAACCACGGGATCGATGCCAAATCAGTATCGACCATCGCCGTGTCGCAGTCTGCAAGGGAGAGTGATGCAGTGCACAAGGTGGCAGAGATATTCGGTGCGTCCGTGACGGCTTTCTCGACCAAGGTCCTGCAGGAGGTCAAGGTTCCCCTGAAGATGACTTTCGCGCCGGTGAGAGAGCAGACCGACTTTGCAACGGCTGCATGCTACCAGACATCGGAGAGCGGAAGGATACTGATCAGAAGGGCGGCAGAGAAGAGCGGACTTGCCATCTCCGCCTGCCTCAAGCGCGGCAACATCCTGTTAACTGAATAATAAATGGAAGGGGTACATATCAAATGAAAAAGTTGTATAAGAAAACCGTGAGAACAGATATGGGATTAATGATCGTAACGGTATCTGTCCTCGGCGTGGTATCACTTGCCGCATGCTCCATCAACTACAATGATCTTGCTGACGGCATCAACGATCTCGGCAAGAGTGTTGATCATGCGATCAACGGAACTGATGCTGCAACGGCTGCCGCAACGTCCGGGACTGAGACGGATGCTACGGATCCGACTGCCGCACCGACAGAGCCCGAAGCTACTCCAACACCTTCCCCGACGCCGGTTCCTACGGCTACCCCTACTCCTACTCCGACTCCTACTCCCGCACCGCAGAGAGTCGATATGTCCGAGCTGACGACCGATACGATCACGGAAGGAGTCGAGATCAAGGACGAGACATTTGAGGAGAGTTATCACGATGTTGATGACTATACACAGCTGGTCAAATTCACCGGCAACAGGATCGCAGTGGAGATCCCTGACGGAAAGAATGTCCAGACCGCGATCAACCTTGTCATCAACGGATTCTACAGCGAGACGGAAGGCCTCTACAAAAGGTATTCCGATGAGGCTCAGTCAGCATACCTTCTCGATAAGGAGAACTACCTCGCCGCACCTTATTCCGTTAATGTTAAATTCAACTATTCATACAACGGCAGGGTACTCTCAGTAATCTCCGAATACACGGTGAAGAAGGGTGAGGAAGAAGCATATGTCGAGCACAAGAGTGAGATATCGACTTTTGATATTCTAACAGGCCAGTATGTAACGCCGGCGCTTGTAGCCAAAGATTACCATAAGCTTGAAGAAGTCCTTGCACAGGCGCTTGCGCAGGGTTCATCCAGCGATGTGAAAGTATACAAAAAAGAAGATGTAAAGTCACCTGTATTGGTGGTCCATCCCATCAGCGGCGGAACTGTATTTGCAGAAGTCTACGGGAAGATCGGAGGCGAGCTGTACAAGACTCCCGTCGATCTGGCCAACTATGCAGATTACCTTAATTCGTACGGAAAAATTGTTTACAAAATCAACAATTGAAATTGCGATTTATAAGATTGCATAAAAAAAAGTTGCATATCTGTGTAACATGTTGTAAACTACGCTCGTAAGAATTCGTGTTTTAGGCGTTGTATGCGCGTAAGGCGGACGGATCGCGGGTGTACCGGAGACGGTACGGCGCAGGCAAAGATATGGTCCTAACCTAATTAGGACGGAAAATAAAACCTTATTTATGAGGAGGAAAAGAACAAATGAAGACAAAGAAGATTGTTGCTTTGGTTTTGTCAATGGCAATGGTTCTCGGCGTTGTTGC
>CADBNJ010000171.1 GCA_902795955.1 Oscillospiraceae bacterium | reverse complement strand
GGGGGCGGGATACAATGTATCCGTTTTTCTGCACCAATCGGCTTTCCGTGCGGGTTTACGGATACATAACGGAACAATTAGTCTGCGTACGCAGTAATTTTGTTCCGGTAAATTTTTTTACAGGAACGTTTACACTGCGCTCTGGGTACTTCGCTCCGCACACTGCGTACTCAGCACCAAACTATACCCACTGCACCCGTCTCGTACAAAGGATACCATTTCATTTCTGCATGATGATCTTACAAGGGACCGTTCTTAACTCTACCTAACCGTCATTCCGACAGCCATATCAAGATCCTGCGTACCCAGCCTTGCCGCAGGTTTGTTATCGCCCGTGGCAACCATGCCGACAGTGAGTCTGTCGCTGAAGTGGTTGCGCGTGGTAGCGGAGAATATGACCGTATAAGTATGTCCCGCAGTGAGATGAACCTTGCCCATCTTCATGGTGTACATCTCCTGATCAGGGATCATTGCGGAGTTGACCGTTGCATATCCGACCTGTTCGCCGGTAGTCTTATCCTTGATGGTGATGTTCATCGAATTCCTTACGGTCCTCTCCAGACCATCGTTAATTGCAATGAATGATACCTCGCTGATATCCTGGTCTCTGGGTGCAGTGAAATCCTGTTCAATGGTCATGCCCTTGAGAAGACTTCCTCCCATGAAATCCGACGGCACCGTGAAAGATACCACAGGCACATATCTCACCATCGTTCCCACGATAATGAGGAGAGCCACGATTCCCCATGTCAAACCGATCTGCAGAAGACCCATCCACCACTCGGGTGTGTAATCCCTGATATCATCCTTGTGCTGTGAAGGCCTGTTGAGGATCAGCAGGAGAATGACCGCTCCGATAAAAATCGAATACATGACGGGAGCAAACTGAATGAGGTCATGCGAAGCAAAGAACTCCTTGATGCCGCCTGCGTATACGGGCTCCTTTGTGTCAGGGAGCTTATCGAACATCCCCTTCAATACAAGATGATTCACGATATTCTCGTTGCTGAGCGGCCAGTGTGACATCAGATAATAGACTGTTCCGCAGAAGGAACCCAGCGTAAATATCAGCACGTTGAGCTTGATCTTCGATCTGTCCGTCAGGATGATCAGCACGAGGAAAGGTGCCGCAAGTATCATCCAGTACGATCTGATATTAACAAACAGAATGAATGACGACATTGCCAGTGCCGAGATATAGACAGGCTTAAACTTCGAACCGTCGTCCTCCATCCTGTAACACAGAACGAGAAGCGCCAGATAGCATATGACAAACAGATTGATCCCGAATTTGCCGAGCGTAACAGTCGATTCCGTTATAACCTTGATTGCATCCCTCGTCTGCGTGCTCATCGCCATCTGGTACGAGGCGCTGCCGATAAACATCAGCCTGCACAGGAGATTAACGGAGAAAGCCGGGATCATCTTCAATATGATCCAAAGGACTCTCTTCTCGCGGTAAAGGATAAGAGGTATATACACGAATATCGCGAAAGTCTTCATCGGCACCGCAAGTGCGAACACAAGGTAGAACCACTTCATGCTCTTGCCGCCCTTGAAATAGAACATCAGTCCCAAAAGCATCAGGAAAATGGCAATGATGTCATACTGAACCGTAACGAATTCCGGAATGATCACCATTGTCGATGCAGTGAACAGCAGTGCCGCAAACCTGGCAGTTTTGCGGTTTGCACCGAGCTTATCAGCTATCCTCCTGACAAGCTCCGCAGCACCTATCGTAAATCCCAGTATGAGTCCCTTGCACCACAGAAGTGACCAGAGTGTATTCATGTAATCAAATTCCTTGATCCTGTGGGCAATGAATACCGGAAGGTTCCAGATCAGGAACACAATATAGATGAAAACATCGTAATTAGCAGAATAAGACGTTAACTTCTGCTTGTTTACTGCAGCATATTCATAGAAATCACGGAATTTGCCGTTCAGAATAGAGTCGCCAAGCATGATCGAATTGTCGAGCGTATCTGAATAGTCTGTATAGAAGAACACGCAGAAAGAAGTGACTATAAGCCCCGCCAGAAGGATGTACTCGATAATCGATACGGCACGCTCCCGGGGTGTGAAGTCTATCAGCTTAAGCCGCTTGGTCTTGCTCTTTGTTTTGTTTCCTTTTTTGCCCATGCGAGTATAATATCACTTCACGGAGACAAAAAGACATTAGAAACTTTAAATTACAGTTACATTTTCTTTGTCCGTCTTTTGTGAACGGTTCTGCGATAACCGGGAGCCGTGGCGGGTAAGACGGTTGGGCAGTATACTGTGTGGGCTATGCTCAGATCAGTATTACTCTATCTACCATTCTGTGTAGCGCCGGTTAGACAGAGTAAAAGTCAGAATACTCTGAGCAAAGGTCGATCAAGTCAGGATTCATGTATCTACATTTTGCAAAAACGAACATTCCCGTGCAGGAATGTAGAGACAATCGGCTGATGGCAGATGGTTGATGATGGTCCCGGTCGTTCAATACGACCAGACCACTCAAGACACCCAAGCCACTCAAGCCACCAATGATCCCCGGATACCCGGTACCCAGTACATCACTCCAGCTCGAATGCGCCGGTATACAGTCTGTAATACGTGCCCTTCTCCGCGATGAGCTGATCGTGCGAACCGCGCTCGATTATCTTTCCGTGGTCCAATACCATGATGACATCGGAATTCCTAACGGTAGAGAGTCTGTGTGCAATGACAAATACAGTCCTTCCCTCCATCAGCTTATCCATGCCTCTGGCGACTATTGCCTCTGTTCTCGTATCAATGGAGGACGTAGCTTCGTCGAGGATCATTACCGGCGGATCGGCAACAGCAGCTCTTGCGATGGCAATAAGCTGTCTCTGACCCTGTGAGAGGTTCGCGCCGTTGTTCTCGAGCATCGTGTTGTAACCTTCCGGCAGACGCTCGATGAAGCCGTCCGCTCCTGCCAGCTTGGCAGCATCTATACACTCCTCGTCAGACGCGTCGAGCTTGCCGTATCTTATGTTGTCCATAACTGTTCCGGTGAACAGATTCGTCTCCTGAAGAACGAGTCCGAG
>CADBNJ010000170.1 GCA_902795955.1 Oscillospiraceae bacterium | reverse complement strand
CGTTGCAGCGTCACAGAACCTGGCAATGGTCGTTCCCGAGGATAACAAGAATACCGTTAACGATCTTCGCAATGTTCAGTCGCAGATCTCAGACGTTCAGCAGGAGTTGATCGCTGACGGCAACGTAAGTGAAGCCAAGAAAGTATATGATACTTTCAATGAGAGTCTCACTCCGATCATAGATTCGATCAGGTCTGACGCATCTACCGGTAAGCTCCAGAGCCTTGCCACATATTCCTCGTCTCTGTCAGTGCTCCTCGATGAGCGTGAGACTGCGCTGTCCGAGATCGACTTCAATGACGAGAGACTTCGTATGTTAAGAAGTGATGAAGCCAAGTATCAGAGCGCGCTCCAGAAGAATTCGGCAGTGATCACCGCAAGCAAGCCCGGAATCGTGTCTTTCAGACTTGACGGGCAGGAGGGAACAGTTACTTTTGACATGATCGCAACTGCGGACAGGAACGAGATCAAGCGATTGATCAACTCTTCCGTAGGTGCTATCTCCGCCAAGTTCAACATCAAAGCTGAAGAGAATGTGTGCAGGATCGTGCAGAACGATAAGCAGCAGCTCGCGGTATTCCTCAGCAGGAGAGATGCTGCGGCTACGGATTTTGCCGTTGGAACGAAGCATGATATCAATATCTCGGCCAAGGGTATCGTCGTTCAGAACGCTGAAGTGGTAAGGTGCGAGAACGGCGAGGACGGAATGCTCATTGTTTTCGAGACAACCAGATATGTGGAAGAGCTCCTCGACATGAGAACGGTGGATATCGAGATAGTCATAACAAGGTCATCAGGTCTGCGTGTATCGACGTCAAGTCTCGTTGATGCAGAACTTCTGGATTCATCGCGATCGGGATTTGCCGTGTATTACGATGCGGAGAAGAATGTAAAGCCTGAGAGCTTCAAAGTGGGAAGCCAGTTTAATATAAATATAATACCTAATGCTATCAAGGCTTCTGACGGCACTTCCAACACGCCGGAATCAGTCGTAATACCTGCCTGTGAGGTCATGCACTGTGAGCAGGACGAGAAGGGCGGCGTGCTCGTGGGATTTGCCACAAGCAGCGATTACACGAGGATTATGTCGGCAGATAAGGAGTTTACAGCCGGATATCAGGCCGTATTCATAGATTCTGCTACGGGCCTCGGCGTCAATGTCGATAAGATAACGACCATGAACTATAAGGGAATATCTTCTATCTACGTCAATAATCAGGGCTTTGTTGCGGAGCACAGGGTCATCGTTACCGATTATGACAGGGAATTCGCGATAGTCATACCTGTCGCAGGTTCCAAGGTTCCCAATTATAATACGGTTATTATCGTTAATCCAAAATCGTGCAAACCTAACGATAAGGTGGTGTAATATGCAGGAGATGATCGGGAATCTTCGTCCGGGATTTGCCGGGAGGATCAAGGCGGTTAGAGAGAGCATATCAGATGCATGCAGCGCGTGCGGCAGGTCAGCGGATGAGATCACTCTCATAGGCGTGTCCAAGGTTTTTCCCTGGGAGTGCGCAGCGGCAGCTTACCTTGAAGGCCTCACGGATCTTGGCGAGAACAAGGTGCAGGATCTGACTTCCAAGATAGACATACTTGCCGGAGAAGGACTTAGGCCCAACTGGCACATGATAGGCACATTGCAGAAGAACAAGGTCAAGTATCTCATAGGCAAGACTCATCTGATACATTCGGTCAACACTGTGGAACTTGCCGAAGAGATAAGCAAACGCTCTGTTTGTAACAATGTTATCACCGATATACTGCTCCAGGTCAATGTGTCAGGTGAGGAGAGCAAGCACGGATTTGCTCCAAGCGAGATGAAGAGCGTTATAGAGCAAACAGGGGCACTGGAAGGTATCAGACTTCACGGATTGATGACAATGGCGCCGATCCAGGAATACGATGGGCAGGCAAGAACTGTTTTTGCCGATACATATAAGCTTTTTGACAAGTTGAAGAGCGAAGTGCCCGATCCGTCCTGCTGGAATGTGCTCTCGATGGGAATGAGCCAGGATTACAGGTATGCCATAATGGAGGGTGCGACCCATATCAGGATCGGAACCGCAATATTCGGAGACCGCGCAAAGTATCTCGGGAACGCCTGATTTTGCTCGTTATGTAACAATGATACACACAAATGTTACAGGAATATTTCTTATGTTTTAGTTACTTGACATTAAGTCCAATTTTATTGATTCCTCAGGGAGATATTTGTATAGTTAGAACATATTTCACAAGTCCTGGTGGGACAAAAACAAGGAGGAAATAAAACATGGGCAGCATTTCAGATTTTTTCAAGAGCATGATCACACCGGAAGATTCTTACGAAGAGTACGAGGATGAGTACGCAGAGTACGGTGCAGAGGATTTCGTTGACGATTCAGCTTACGAACCCGTAGTTGAGCAGTCATATGATGAGGTTCCTTATCAGGAGACACAGCAGGCTTACAGAGGCCCCGTTGCTGTACAGTCACCCGTAGTTCCTTCACAGGCAGCTACAGTTATCATGCTCACACCTTATGATATCAGAACAAGCCAGATCGTTTGCGATCACATCAAGCAGGGTCACATCGTAATCTGCAACCTCACAAGTTCTGCAAACAACCAGCGTGTTGTTGACTATATCAGCGGTTCTGTATATGCTCTCGACGGCAAGATCGAGCCTACACCTGTTAAGACAACATTCGTATGCACACCTAAGAACGTTGAGCTTATCGTTGACAGGATCGAAGATTCACAGAGCGGAACAAAGGTATCAGCTCTCTGATAAAGATTAATCTTGATTTGAAGTAAGGTGTCTCGGTTGAGGCACCTTATTTTTATGTAATTTTGGGGATAAGTGTTATTTGCTTTGAAATATTTATTTTCAATATATTTATACGGACCTGTTCTTGGCGAAAATAACACGCGGGAGGAACACCCGGGGTGTGCTGTTCGGGTGTTCTTTAAATTAAGACAATTCTTGTTAGATTGACAAAATTAAATCTTTCCCCATTTCGTTTAACAAAAGTGTTCGTTTTCATCAAAAATGGGGAATAATGGTCAGATTTCCCCATTCAGACTAAAAATCAGACAAGATTTTCAATTATATGGGGAAGTTTTAAACACAAATAGTCTGCGAGCGCATCAAAACTCTTCCTTCAGAACTCATTGTCATAACTTAATGAAATCGTGGTGTGCTGTTCTTTAAGTTAAGATGATGAATAAAGTGACTGTAGCGGGCCATCAAATGTACCCGTTTTTCCGCACTGACCGGCTTCCCGTGCAGGTTTACGGGTACATTCAAGGCAGTGAACTGAGTTAACATGTCGATCTTCCAACCTGTTGCCGGCTCCATCTTATCAGCTTGCGGAAACAGGACGCAGCATCATTTCTGAAGCTCCGGGTAAGGATTTATCCGATTTACGATAAGTACTGTAAAAAATATCCTTTTCCTGACATATTAATCTGTTATAATAAATACATCAATCAGGTGGTTTGGAATAATGAGAGACGCAGATCGTAACATAATCTTCGATTGTGCCGTTAATTTGGCAAATACTATTACAGAGCAGTGCGATGCTCTTGTTGAGTTGTGCGATTACATTGATGAGCGCGTGCCTATCTCAAGAAGGATCGCTTCTTTTGAGTCCAATGCGGATGAGTCATTCCATAACCTCGGGTTCTATTTCCTGGAGCATAAGCTGATGAGCGATCCGGATGCGGTTGCGCTGCTTGAGGTCGTCAAGGCGCTTGAGCAGATTACTGATTGCTTTGAGGAATTGGCTAATTCTTTTGTCAGGTATAACGTCACGACTTCAGGCGAGCTGCTGTCTGAGTGTTCGACTGCCCTTTACGGTGCAAGCAGAATGACTCAGGATATTGTTATCTATCTCAGGGACAAGGCACCTTCCAGTCTCATCCTCAGGGATGTAGCTTCACTTGATAAGTATAAGTCCAAATACTGCAAGTATTACGATGATGCCATTCTTGAGTTGTTCTCGGGAAATATAGATGCAGTTGAATTAATTAGAAGCAAGGCTATATATGATGCATTCAAGGTTCTCTTTGAATCCTTTGAGACGTTGTCAGAGAAGTGTTATCTGTTCATAATCTCATATTACTGATATGTCTAACTGGGATGCTTTAGCGGATACATATAAATGTCCGGGTTGTTCAGGCAATCTTTTCTATGATACGTCTACCCGCCAGCTTAACTGCAAGTTCTGCGGCTCATCCTATAATCCTGATGTGCTCGAGGCGCTTGATGTCTTCAGCAGGGTGGAAGCAGAGAGTGATGCCAAGACCGATGATCCCCGACATGAGATCGTATGCTCATCGTGCGGTGCGGTAGTTATAACAGACGAGAATACATCGTCATCTATATGTTGTTTCTGCGGATCGCCTGCTCTGGCTGCCAGAAGGCTTACCAAGGAGTTTAAGCCCGATTACATCCTTCCTTTCAAGGTTACAAAGGATGAGGCAAGAAGCAAGTTCATAGAGTGGGCATCGACGAATAAGTACATTCCGGATGATTTTACCAGCGAGGAGAATATCAATAAATTGACGGGGCTCTATGTTCCGTTCTGGCTTGTTGACTGTAAGTGTGAGGCGGAGTTCTACGGTACGGGATATGTTCCGCAGAATGACAACCTTGCCGTGTTTGCGCTTGAGAGGAGGCTGACGTTCTATCTGTCGAGAGTGCCTTTCGACGGGTCGAGGAAGATCAGCAACAGGCTGATGGCGGCAGTGGAGCCTTTCGATTACTCCGAGATGGTTGAGTACAAAGACAGCTATCTGCCGGGTTTCTATGCGGAGAGATATGACCAGACGCCGCTTGAATTGAGCGAGAATGTGTCCAGCAGGACCAAGAGATATGCCGAAGAGGCGGTCAAGCTCATGTCGTGCAGCGAGTATGAGGAGGTCAAGTTCAGTACGGGCTATTCCAATGCGACGGACTTCAAGCACAGCTATGCGCTGCTGCCGGTGTGGTTCATGAACTATAAATATGAAGACGTCAATTACGGCTTTGCGATCAACGGGCAGACGGGCGAAGTGTGCGGAGATCTGCCTTTCAGCAAGAGGAAGCGCAGTATGGCTCTGTCCAAGGTGATCCTGCTCAGGCTGGTGCTCCCGCTGATCCCTCTTCTTTTCCTGACATTAAGTCCGTTCATCATGCCTTTTATCCTGTCGAGAGACGCGCTGAGGAAGATGGGAAGCACTTTCCAGCTTACAGGTATTATCATGATGGCCGGAATATCACTCATGCTGTTGGTGGTAGGAGCGTTCACCAGGAAATGGAGACACATCTCGAATATATCTCAGAATCCGATCGATCCGCCGCCCAAAGTAGAGCAGTATTATGACGGAACAAAAAAGCCGGTCATCAAGAAGAAAGACAAGTTTGTCTCTGTGATGAAGAGGATCAAAGAGTGAGGTAACGGGCATTTCAGACCCGGCATATTTTGACAATGGAAAATGACGTAAGATATCAGAAGATGATGGAAAGGATCAAATACCGCCCGTACGAGCAGTGTGCCAACCGTGTCGGTGTGCTTATGATCATTCAGCAGGCAGTGTTCCAGATCGGGGCTATAGTCGTGCTCTTTGCTCTGCTTGTGATGGAAGGTATCGGAAGAAGAGGTTTTGATATCCAGCGGCTCTACCGCATGATGTCGGATACGAATAATGTCGTGTTTGTCGTGTATCTGGCTTCGGCAATCATGCAGGTGGTGGCAGGTGTATGCTTTCTGGTGTTTTTTGTCATCTATAAGCGGGACATCGTTCAAGCTCCCATAACAGGCAGGAAGGTATCTTTTGCACTTATAATAAAATGCCTGCTTATAACTATAGCTGTCAATGCGGTTATTACATCGTCAGGATTTCTGATGAACCGGATCTCCGGCACGAAGGTCAATGCGGGGATGACACTTGCAGATAACGAGCATGCCGTAGGATTGTTCATTCTTGTTGCCGTCTTCCCGGCGATAGCTGAAGAACTGTTCTACCGGGGCGTATTGTTCAGATACCTGCGCAAAGGCGGATTCGGATATGCGGCTGTAATATCATCGCTTGTATTCGGGATGGTGCATATGAATCTGACCCAGTTTGTTTTTGCCGGGATCATGGGATTTATTTTGTGTTACCTTTACGAAATGACGGGGCACATCTGGCCGGGAATGCTCGTGCACTTCAGCAACAATGCGATCGTTCTTCTGCTGACTCCATTCCAGAACGGGGCTGTATACAGGACATGTGTTTACATCGCCGGGGTTATTGCACTTGTGGCTTTGATCATTCTGTATGTGATCAGGTTCCGTCACATCAACATAGGGGACAGGAAAGCGATCTCCAAAGGAATATCGTCCATAGGGATGGTGTTCTTCCTGGTAATCGGCTTTTTTGTGTGTCTCGTTCAGCTCCTCATGTGATATCTCAAGTCTGCCGCATTTGCGGGAACAATTACTGCAGACAATAGTGTATACTCAATTCTGATTATATAGTGGGGTAAGGGAATATGTCAGGCAGAAAGAAGAATAAAACATTAAGAGTTCTCATAATTGTTGGCGTAATACTCGCCGTGATAATCGGCGGCGTTGTCTTTCTTGCCGGAAGGTTCAGAGACATAGCCAGACAGATGATGAAGCCGTCCCAGGCAGTCGTTACGGTGGGATCGATATCCAAGAAGGTGGACGGAGCCGGCAACATTACAGTTGCGGATTCGATCGAACTTAAGATACCTTCCGAGATAACGATAGGCGAGAAACTTGCGAAGGCAGGCGATACGGTCCGCAAGGGCGATATAGTCGCAACAGTTAACAAAGATTCCGTCACAAGTGCAATAGTAAAGCTCCAGAATGAGCTCGATCAGGTCAAGCAGTCTCTGAAGAATAAGAAAAAGGACAAGCTGACCGACTTCCAGATCGAAGAGCTTGAGACACGTAAGACATCTCTTGAGAACAGGATCGATTTGATGATGGTCTATTATAACAATCCTGTTGTAGTAGCTCCCGAAGACGGAATAGTATACTCAAAAGAAGAGGCGTCAGAAGGCGGTCTGGCCGATAAGGTAAATATCGGTGATTATGCCAAGTATCTGTCAAGTGACGGTCAGGGATCTCTGCAGAAGATCACATCT
>CADBNJ010000169.1 GCA_902795955.1 Oscillospiraceae bacterium | reverse complement strand
TGCTCATTGATAAACTTCTCCAGTATCTCTGCAGCATCTCCGATGATCTCGGCACACGGTCTTCTCTTATAGTAGCCTTCAGTACGGGCCTCAGGTACAGGCACATCATGCTTAACGCTGAGCCCCAGCATCTCGCGGCACACGATGGTACCGTGCACTTCCTCAAACTCTTTGGCAAGTTCCTGGATCTTTGCGTAAAGCTCAGTCTTGGGCGCACCTGTCTCATTGCCCGGATAGCCGTACAGGAGACCTGCGATCATGAACATCCCCGTGACCGAGCCGCACACTTCGCGCAGCCTGCCCATGCCGCCCCCGAAAGAAGAAGCCACCTTCATCAAAGTCTCTTCATCCCCCGGAAGAAGATCCATAAAGGCAAGCATTATGGACTGTGAACAATTATAGCCTTTTTTGAAATTAGCCATCGCAGCCTCTCTGCGCGTCATAGCGGTACCTCTCCATTATCCGCAGAAACCGTGGGCGCATTCCGCCGGTTCCTGACCTTATTACGATGAATGATAAGATTTATAGTGATTCATGTCAATGTGCCTTGGTATGTGTGAACAAAAAAGACTTGAAAACATTTTTTAATCATATTAGCCTCATATCAGGACGTCCGAATCCCACATGAGAGAAGGCATTGTATGAACAAAGAACAGCTTCATGAGTTTATTGATGAGAGCACAGGCAACGAGAGCAACATCTGCCAGATATGCGCGGTAAGGTCAGGCGTTACCGTCTATGAAGATTGCTGGCGCGGCTATAAGCCGGATGACTCCGTCAACGTCAATTCAGTGACCAAGGGAGTGATGTCGCTCCTTACGGGTATTGCAATAGACAAAGGATACATCACAGGCGTTGAGCAGAAGGTCATGGATTTTTTCCCGGATTACACGGTCAAACGCGGAGAGAAGACCATCTATGACGTTACCGTAAGGCACCTTCTGACGATGACCGCTCCCTACAAGTACAGCTCGGAGCCGTGGACAAAGATCTGCACCTCCGGAGACTGGACCCTGGCCGCACTTGATTACCTCGGCGGACGCAGGGGAATAACCGGCGAGTTCAAGTATGCAACATTGGGGATACAGATACTCGCCGGAATAATTGAGAGGGCATCGGGAATCAAATGCATTGATCTGGCGAACAGGTATCTGTTCCTGCCTCTGGGGATCCCGGAGCATTATATACACGGGGACAGCTCCAAGGAGGACCAGTTTGATTTCTTCATGAACAAGAGCCCGCGGAAGAACGAATGGTATTCGGATCCGCAGGGCACGGTGACGGCCGGATGGGGTCTGTGCTCATCCGCAAGAGATCTCGCGAGGATCGGAGAACTCGTCGCAGGCGGCGGAGTGTATAACGGAAAGCGGATCATCCCGTCGGAGTATCTGAACGACATGACAACAACTCATCTGAAGCTCGGCGAGCGGTTCGGGAACATGAACTACGGATACCTGTGGTACATGCCTCATGATGAAGGCTCTGTCTGTTGTGCCATCGGCGACAGCGGCAACATCATCTACACCGATAAGGAGACAGGGATCTCAGTCGGAATGACAGGCACATTCAAGCCCCGGATATTCGACAGGGTGGAGTTCATCGAGAAGATGATAATACCGCTTGCCTGTTCTGTCACCCTCCAAGGTTCTTCCTGATCCTGTTGGCCAGATCAAGGAAATTCTGAGCCTTGACGATCGCGATGCCCTGACCTTCGTCTCCGAGCACGACAACCTGGTCACCCGGCTTTATATCGAACAATTTACGTGCTTTGGCGGGGATGACTATCTGTCCTTTATCACCTACCGTAACAACGCCGAACAGGTGCTTGCCTCTTGGAGGAAGATCAAGACCAAGATTCTCCTCGGAAGAATAGTTGGCAAGGTCATCGAGTGATATCCCGAAAGCATCTGCGATGAGCTTGCTCCGTTCAAGATCCGGAACCGATTCTCCCGATTCCCATTTTGCCACCGACTGCCTTGTGACTCCGACGATGTCCGCCAGATCCTCCTGGGTCATACAGTGAAGCTTGCGCAATTGAATGAGATTATCTTTGAGCATCCTTTCTCTCCTTTCGTCTGCTGATACCCAGTACAGCCCAGCGCCAGAACGGTATTCTTGATATAACTGCATTGAGCAGATAAGCCCCTGCAAATCCCGCAACGGCACTTAGCAGATATGCGGCAACGGGCGGGATCAGGCCGGGCTTCGCCAGGTACAGGGCCACCGATGAGATCCCCAGATAATGGAAGATGTAGAGTCCGTAATTTCTCTTAGACATCCATTCCGTGAATCTGTTGCTGAAATCACCGAATCTTGCCATACCGCCAAGCATCGCCAGGCTTGCAAAATATCCGTAACCCAGGAACAGCGGTGTCTTGTAGACCGGGTTATCAGCATAATTATACCCGAAGAATGTACGGCAGAAAGCGATGCAGAGAATGATCGACGCCGTTAAGAACAGAGGGAACCACCTTTCGAGGGTATGAATGACCTCATCGTGTGAGAAAACGAAGTATCCCAGCAGGAACATCAGGAAATACAGTCCGAACCTGTACACGACGATTACCGGCGTATTGAGGATCTGTCCCGCTCCCCACACTGCAACTGAAAGCAGGAGGATCACGACGATCCCGGTCTTCCTGCATACGTTCCAAAGACGGTCCCTGTCGATCCGGCGGATGAGCACAAGTGCCATCGAGAAAAGCCAAAGCAGCTGTATATACCACAAAACGCCGATACCGCTGGCAATGGTGGCAATGATAACGCCGACCAACGGCATTTGTGCGCTGTCCATGGCTCCTGCTATGCTTGCGTTCACATAGCCCTGAATGAACTGAAATGCGAACAGACCGACCGTGGCCGGAACAAGAAGCTTTGTCGTCCTGCTCCTGATGAATTCCTTTGATGTGTGCCGGTCGAGATAGAGCCTGGAACTGATGCCCGAGACCGTGAAGAGAAGGGGCATGATCCAGGGATAAATGATGTACTGGATCACATCGTAATACTGCACGTCGAGACCGGTGATCCTCCCGACTACACCTGCGATACCTTCGCTGTTGTACATATAGAAAACATGGTATATCACGACCATAACAACCGTTATCCACCTGATGTTGTCCAAATAGTGTTTCCTCATACTTATACCACCTTTGCAACTTGTTTTAACACAATTATAGAAGCGCACAATAGGGCAGTCCACCAACCAAAACGGACATTTGCACGCAGTCTGTGTTAATTTCAGTTGCAGATCATACTATTCAGGCAGGCAGCTACTCGAAAAGCTCTTCCTTGATATCCTCGATATTTCTCTCGGAAAGGATTCCGGGAACAGTAAGATGACTGTAAAGTCTCATGGCGAGATCAAGAGTTCTGATCTGCTTCTCCTTGGCCACGATCATGGCGTGATCCTCAGTGCCGAGATATGATGAGATGAATACATTCCAGATCCTCAGGGCTTCCTCATATGTGAACTTACTGAGCAGGCCCTTCCTGGCCTCCGGAGTCGCATATTTGCCGTGATTGCGGAAAAGACTGTACATCGGAGTAAGGTCAAAAAGAGGATCCCCCATGGCCGCATTGCCGAGATCGATAAAAAGATATTCGCCATTCTGAACGATCACATTACCTATATAGCACATGCCGTGCAGAAAAGTATCAGTCTCCGGAATCTCTTCGAATATCGCCATCAGCTTATCCTTCTCGCCGGGATTCAGCGAGATCTTGTTCTCGGATATGTTCTTCAGCCAGTGCTCCCTCTCAGACCTGAACACCGAAGGGCTGACTCTGATGCTGTGTATCTTCCTGACTGCATCAGCCAAACGCCTGATATAGTCATCCATATGCTCCTTGTCGCTCAGGATAAGGTCGACCAGGTTCTTGCAGTCGTTCATTACATAGATCTTGCCAAATCTGTTGCCTACCCTGACAACCTCATATGAAACAGCCGCAGGAACCCCGGCTGCAAAGGCATTGCGTGCATTCACATTGTCACGCTCAATAAAAAGATCGTAACTTGCCTTAGGAGAAAACAGCTTAACAATATTCTTATCATCGAGACGGTACATGTCTCCGAGCATCGTTCCGCCGATCCTCTCCTTGCCTTCAACGCTGATCTCTTTGATTATGGAAGTCATGATACTCTGCTACCTC
>CADBNJ010000168.1 GCA_902795955.1 Oscillospiraceae bacterium | reverse complement strand
CGGACTGCTTGTTATCTCCTGCTCACTCACATCTATCAATACCGTTTCCGAAGAAAAAAGGCATTCCTTCCGAAGAATCTTCGGAAGAAATCTTAAATCCTTCGGAATCCGCAGGATTTAGGATTTTTTCCGCAATAACTGCGGAAGAATTCCCGTTTTCCTGCGGAAGCGGCAAAAGCAGACTGTCAGCTTCTGCCGCCTGATGTCCTCGGGATCCTTACAGTGTGACAGAATTCGCGGTCATCGTAGCTGACTGCATCAGTTCCGCCGTGTTTGTTTACTATGAAGCTGATGTTCTCCATGCCGTATCCGTGGAGACTGTCATCCTCTTTGGTCGTGAGCAGCTTTCCGCCGGATGTCCGGAGGCGGCCGTCGTATGTGTTGGAGACGGACACTATCAGCGCATCCTTATCATTTACAAAACCGATCCTGACTATCTTGTGTGCATCTTCACACTTTTTGCATGCTTCAACGGCATTATCCGTCAGGTTGGCCAGAAGCGTTGTCATCTCGGGGGCTGACAGCGGGATGTCTGACAGGTCATCAAGAGTGAGGATGAATACGATGCCGTGGCGGCGGCCTTCGGAATACCTGGTATTGAGGATGACATCTGCGGCCGTGTTATGCGTGTCGATGACGTCAATGCTGTCATCCAGTTCACTGCAGAATTCGCTTACTATCGACTGCAGTTTGTCGTATTCGGATGACTTCACACAGGCTTTGATGAGGTTGAGATTATTACGGTATTCGTGCGCAAGCCTGGTGCGGGTCTTGAGTTCATCGCCGATCTTTGAATACAGTCTGATCTGTTTCGCGGCGCCTGCAAGCTTAGCCTGCGCCTCTTTGATCTGACGGTCTTTTGCCGTTACGTAGATCATTGTGTGGAAGGCGTAGATGTTGAGAAAGAGTATTATCACTGCAACCCCGTACATGATCATGAAGACCTCGCGTGTCATGTTGCGGTATGTTCCGTATACGATCGCGAACATGATGAACATGGTGGCGACGGGGAAGATGACGACCCTTATCCATTCGCTGCCGCTTATGATGTCGATCTCCTTGCGGCAGATGTATCTCCTTATGAACATTGTGCACATGAATTGAACGAGATAGCTCATGAGGGCGGCGGTCACGACTGTCATTTCCGAGGTCATCAGATTTATCCCGATGCCGGGATCCATTGCGGCTGCGGCAGTCCAGGCGCACAGATCCGCGAGGAAGCCGAGCGCGTGATACATGGTTACAGCTGCAATTGTTCTGAACGAGAATTCCCGCGCAATAAGTGATGTGAATAATGATGAACTCAGGATGAGGCATAAGATCTTGATCATCATGTTCTCTGACAGAAGGGAGGTCAGCGCGACGGTTGCCGTGAACCAGAATGCCATGATCAGCAGCTTTCCGGCAGTGATGACACGGTCTTCCTCTTTGCGTGCGACCGAGCCGGTGAAGAACCTGCACAGGAGCACATAGAACAGATCGCTTACGAGCGGGTAGATGATATCCATATGTTGCGCCCGCGGTAGTCAGTTATGGCTGCGGCGGCTTCTTTGGCGAATGAATGGGACATCGGGAGGCGGGATCCGTTGCTGAAGAAGACGGAGTAGAAGCTGAACGAAGCTATGTATCTCATATTGACGAGATAGCTTTGATGGATCCTCACGAAATCCTTGTCAGCCATCAGCTCACCGATCCTGCCGAGCCTGATCCCCAGAGGGTCTTTGACATACTCATTGCCGCCTTTTGTTATGACATAGATGTAATTGCGCCTGCTCTCATAATAGACGATATCGCTGACCTTGACCTTTCTGCGGTCGCGGCCGACCCTTACTGTCTCCGTCATGTCGGAATAACGGCGCTGCCTGAGCATATCATCAAGGCATTCCTCCAGCTCGGTCCGGAGTATGTCCGCATCCTTCAGGATATATCTCACGGCTCCGTATCTGTAACCTTCACGCGCATACATCGCATATGCCGTCACGAAAGCGATCCTCGCTCCCGGGCACTCGGCTCTGATCAACGCAGCGAGGTCAAATCCCGACTTCACCGGCATCTCGATATCAAGCAGGAAAAGGTCGTAATAGTTGAGGTTATACCTGTCCCTGACGAGCTCTCCGGCAGACGTGTAGCCCCTGCCTCCAAAATCCGCACCGCGCTTTGAGAGGTATTCCCGCGAATAGTTTAATATCAGGTCAACGTAGTAGGCATCATCGTCACAAACTGCTATATGCATGATTCAATTATAGTGCATACAGCACGGAACAATACGCGTGTGATAACAAGTGTTACTTGTTTTTGGAGAGCCTGCTGCGGACCGCGTATTCGATGTATCCCGTGAAGACAGCGGGAATGAAAATGACGAGATAGATGTTGTGAACGTAACTGATCCTTGCAGACGGGCCGGAGAGAACATATGCCCAGACGGTGGCGTTATAGAGGATCATGGATATCAGCATTATCCTGCCCTTGCCGTAGAACACGGCGAAATACCAGTTTACGATAATGATCTCGGCAATGCCGAATACGACACTGATGATGTTAAAGAACAGAAACTCCTTGTTGAATGACCATATTCCGTTGGCGAGAAAGCATGTGATGACGGCACAGGCGGCAGGCGCAAATATCCACACGCACGGAACGAGCTTGCCGTTATCCTTGCGTATGAATGACAGGACCGTCTTGATCATGTAATTGATGATGAACGCTCCGCACAGGGCGATGAAAGCGATGCCGGAGAGGACCTCGCCGGCCGTTGCGGGTTTGGATGTAAAAAGTTCAAAGCTCTGCAGTGCCACAAACATGAAAACATACCACGCCGCTATGACAAGACCGGTCAGTACCCACTCGATTTTCTGGTTTTTGGTCATGAAGATCACCCCCTCCCTGTGCGCATTATAGCATGAATAGTTTGACTATCAAAGTATTTTGCCCTGACATTGACAAATAAATAATACCGTGCTTTAATAAGCGCAGTTTTATTAAGACGGAGCAACGCATGAAGTCAGAAGTCTTTACATTTGCATACTTTTACTTTTACTTTGGCAACGACAGTCAGAGCGGTTTGTGTGCATAATACGGAGACGGGAATCAAGTTAACAAGTGCCGCACGGATCGCAGGATGACCCGGGCGGTTTTTTAATCAGGAGGAGAATTTATGATCGCACAACTTAAGACAACGGCAACGCCTACCGAGATAGAGATGCTCGTATCATGGCTTGAGAAGAAGGGTGTCAAGGTAACCCCCATCCACGGCGAATACTGCACCATACTCGGTCTCGTAGGCGATACGACGAAGATCGACATCGATGTGCTCGAGAGCATGAGCATTGTCGAAGCGGTGAAGAGAATATCCGAGCCGTTCAAGGCGGCCAACCGCAAATTCCACCCGGAGGATACTGTTGTCGACATAGGCGGCGTCAAGATAGGCGGAGGGAACTTCGCCATAATCGCGGGTCCATGCTCGGTCGAGTCGGAGGAGCAGATCATTACAGCCGCCAAAGCGGTCAAGGAGGCGGGTGCCACACTTCTGAGGGGCGGCGCTTTCAAGCCGAGGACATCACCTTATGATTTCCAGGGACTGAAGGAAGAGGGATTAAAGCTCCTTCTCAAGGCTAAGGAGGTTACAGGTCTTCCCATCGTTACCGAGATCATGGCGATCCATCATCTTCCGCTGTTCGAGGATATCGACTGCATACAGGTTGGTGCAAGGAACATGCAGAATTTCGAGCTGCTCAAGGCCCTCGGAAGAACGAACAAGCCGGTGCTCCTGAAGCGCGGAATGTCAGCCACGATGAAGGAGCTGCTGATGAGTGCGGAGTACATAATGAGCGAAGGCAATCCCAATGTCATCCTCTGCGAGAGAGGAATCAGGACTTATGAGACTTATACGCGCAATACTTTCGATCTGTCCGCGATCCCGATGCTCAAGGAGCTAACGCACCTGCCGGTAGTGGCAGACCCTTCACACGCGACCGGAAGAGCATCGCTCATCAGACCCATGGCAATGTCGGCAACGGCAGCCGGATGCGACGGTCTCGAGATAGAGGTACACCCCAATCCGAACGAGGCATTGTCGGACGGGGCACAGTCTCTGAAGCCCGATCAGTTCGCCGTTGTAGTGGAAGCTGTAAATAAAGTTCGCAGTATTCTCTGATTTTATTTATAATATATACACTACGCGTTCAGGGGACGGCACATAAATGCTATTAGACAAGATCGAGGACAGGCTGGAGAAGAGAGGACTTTTGTCGGACCGGGGCACTCCTGAGGGGGGCGTCATCGGACTGGTGGGACTGGGTCTCATCGGAGGTTCATTCGCCAGGGCATACAAGGCGAATGCGCCTAAGTTCAAGGTGTATGCGGCCAACAGGACGAGATCCACATTGCATCGCGCCATCGATGAGGGCGTCGTTGACGGGGAGCTTAATGAGGAGACGATCGGACAGTGCGACCTTATCATTATCAGCCTCTTCCCTGAAGCTGCAGTCAGGTACATTGAAGAGAACAGGCAGTACTTCAAGCCCAACACGATAGTGACGGATGCATGCGGGAATAAGCGCGGTATCTGCAAGGAAGGGTTCAGGCTCGCCGAAGAAGGGGATTTCATCTTCATAGGAGCTCATCCGATGGCAGGCACGCAGTATTCCGGCTACGATAATTCCAAATCCGATATGTTCGAAGGATCATCCCTTGTGCTTGTTCCGACGCTTGAGCATGAATTTGACATAACCCCGCATCAGGAGATGGTGATATCGCGTCTCAAGACGCTTATGGCTCCCGTCGGATTCGGCGAGTACAGAGTTACGGATGCGGTGACCCACGATAAGATGATCGCATATACGTCCCAGCTTGGACACGTTATTGCCAGCAGCTATATGAGGAATCCTGCGGCTCTTGAATGTTGCGGGTTCACGGGCGGGAGCTGGCGTGACATGACGAGGATCGCGTACTGCAACACGCCGATGTGGACGGAACTGTTCATCGAGAACAGAGACAACCTGACACAGGAGATCGATCTTATGATCAGTGAGATGACAAAGTTCAGGGATGCGATCGGCAACAGCGACCGCGACAGGCTTGCAGCCCTGCTCGATGAGGGGCGCACACGAAAGGAAAAGACAGAATCCCATGAGTGATAACAGGATACACGTAAGTGCATCACGTGAATATGATGTCGTTATAGGTCCGGGCCTTCTGGCAGAGAGCGGAAAGCT
>CADBNJ010000167.1 GCA_902795955.1 Oscillospiraceae bacterium | reverse complement strand
TGAGTCTGCTGATATATTCATCTGTATAATAGACGGTATTAGTACTCCCGTCCAAAATCCGTCCGTCGCCGAGGTCCTGATTTTTATTATGATTATCCGGCTCCGCTTTTTCCAGTTCACCGACAGCCAGGTATTCCCTGCCGTTCAAATGAAGGATAAGACTACCTTCATATGCACGTCCGAAGCTCTCTCCGTCAGGCCATACCTCATCCTTAATATAATCATCAGGAATTATATCATCCGTGATTTTTACTGAAGTTGATTCACCTTCGAACACACTGTTCTGATCATCTGAGAGACCATGCTTCCAGACTCCCTCAGGGGTAAAATCCTCCACCGGCATTTGAATCCACTGCTCCTGAGGTATCGGGGAACCTTCCGAACCTTCCGGATCTGCATATTTCCATGCAGCTGCATCCGCTTCGCTGGACACTTTATATAACTTTGTATTAGTGTCTCCATATCTCTGAACCCTTACATAATTCTCAGCTCTGAAACAAAGCTGATAGTATTCGCCGTTTTTATTTACAAATACATTAACTCCCTCTCCGTCAAGACCCTGAGGAAAATCAACCCCTTCCTCCTGCCATTCGGACGCATTGAATACTTGCGCAAGCTCTTTGACCGCATTCTCGTCAGCATCAAATACACAAGGAATGATCCCGTTATTCGACAGGCGAACCCTGGCATTAGATATATCACCGAAAGGAGCATTCGAAGCAACATCATCTTCCCTGGTAGCCGATGTCGGATTGAGCAGAGTACACCCGGAAAATACTGCCAGGATTACCATACAAAGAGCTAATGCCTTGTAGCTCTTCTTTGCCGGAGTCTTAATGCCTGCTATCCTTCGCTTCATTGTCTTGAATTCACTTCTCATTCCGGTTGAGACCGTAAATCCGATAACTGCTTCAGACTGCTGTGTCAGGATCTCATATAGTGACATTGCATACTCTGCAGATCTCTCTTTGCCGAGAAGTCTTACTACTTCTTCATCGCATGCTAATTCACAATCGATTCCCGACAGATAAAAAGCTGCCCAGATCAACGGATTATACCAATTGAGTGCTAACACCATGTATCTCAACACTATCCACATCGGGTCACGGTGCATATAGTGACATGCTTCATGGCAAATGATGCATTCATTGCTGCCGTCTGACATCTCATCAACATATATCTTGTTGAACAGCAGGAAAGGTGTTCCTTTGAACTTTATAGCGTAGATCTTAAGGCCGCTGGACTGATCTTGCCTGATAAAATACCTCTTACGTCTGCAGTACAGAACGAATCCGATATTGTATACAATAAATCCAAATATCAGTAAAGCAGATACAGACAGGCTTATTGTCTTTACCAGATCAACTATGTTCAGTGATGATCCTGTATCAACAGCAATTATTTCCCGCTCATAATACTGATGAACTTCAGGATATACAGTCTGCGTTTGACCGTTATCTTCCGGTTGGACCTGCTCTATTACAAGATTTTCAGTATTGTTATCAGTTCCAAATGATTCAGTCTGCACTGCTGCAGTAACAGCAGGTGCTTCAAGGATCGGCAGGTCGATCTTAAGAAACGGTGATACGATCATATAGACCGGGATGAGCAGCCACAAGGCATACTGATGCTTCTTCAGGATCTTACCGTCCGAGAGCTTCCGTACGATAATTATAAGCGCGGCTGCCACCGATATGCCAATGATATAGCGAAGCATGTCATATCTCCTCGATCATTCTCTTGATCTCTGCTAACTGGTCTTCTGTAAGTGCGTTCGAACCGATCAAGTTTGCGATCATCAGACCTGCGTTGCCTTCATACACTTTATCAATGAAAGAGTTGGTCTCTTCAAGCTTGGCATCTGTCCTGTCTATAACCGTATAGAATTTCTTAGTCCGGCCTTCCTGTTCGTAAGAGACCATACCCTTTTCTATCATTCTCTTAAGAAGCGTAATGATCGTGTGCTTGGTCCACCCCGTACTTGCAAGAAGCTCTCTTGTGAGTTCGGTCAGTGTCATATATTTATTCTTCCAAAGACAATTAGCTATCTTCCATTCTGAATCCGTTAAGCGCATAATGCAGACTCCTTTCGCACAGGTATACTGTTGTACACCTCAAATATAATACGCAGGTGTACCGTTGTCAACCAACACGGTGATGATGCTGTCAGGTTTAAATCAGGTGTTAATCCATTGCCATATATCATCACTCAATGCTACACTCTGCTCATAGGAGCAAT